>JBBUBA010000001.1:0-8480 GCA_038058485.1 Patescibacteria group bacterium
TTTTTGGTTTTAGGGGCCTGGGTCTCACTCTACTTTGCCCTTGACTTCTTCCATGTCTACTCATTCATCAACTAAAAGCCGGGTTAAAA
Organism: Patescibacteria group bacterium; assembly: GCA_038058485.1. Taxonomy (GTDB): domain Bacteria; phylum Patescibacteriota; class Minisyncoccia; order Phycocordibacterales; family Zambryskibacteraceae; genus JAIFWN01. Next base: position 90 of record JBBUBA010000001.1, read on the forward strand.
GAAAGAGAGGGTTAACTATTGCAGAGCTCCTTGTTTCCATCGCGATAATGCTCATTATTACCACAGTAGTGGCTTTGAATTCGAAGCAATTTGGCGCTGGTGCAACTCTCAAAAATATTGTCAACGACTTGAGCCTCTCGCTTCGTCAGGCACAAATATATGGAGTCTCTGTCAAACAATTTAATGCAGACCCCCTTCAGACATACAACATAAACAATTTTAATTCAGGCTATGGGGTTCACTTTGATTTAAGTGCATCTCCAATCGGGGATGTTGCCTCATACCTTTTCTTTGTAGATATGGAATCAAGTCCGGTTTCTGCCCAGCATCCGAATGGTATGTATGGGGGAGGGAACATGAGTTGTCCACCTTTTGGCAATACCACGACGCTAGAATGTTTGGACAAAACCACTTTTTCCCAAGGATATACAGTAAGCTCCCTCTGTACGATAGATAGTAGCAGTAACAAAGTTTGTAGTAACACTCAACTTGATGTGACCTTTTATCGTCCAGCGACAGAAGCTAAGATAATTGCAGATCAAAATGGGGTTCTCATGAACAAAGCTTGTATTGAAGTGACTTCCCCAGACGGAAAACAAAACTCGGTTGTTGTTTATACTACAGGGCAGATATCAGTCCGTAATGTATCATGCGCAACTTTCCTATAATGAAAAAAAGAGGCTTTACACTTATTGAGATAATGACGGCGGTTTCGGTTTTTGCTATTGTTACCACTATTTCTATGGGGTCAATTTTGACAGTCTTTGATGTCAATCGTAAATCGGAATCCATAAAAACGGTTATGGATAACCTGAACCTTTCAGTCGAAAGTATGGCTCGTGAGATGCGTTTTGGCACTAATTATGTTTGCTCCCCACCCAGTTCATTTAGTTCAATACCTTCTCCAGCTATTTGTCCAGCCGGAGGGATTTCCGTAGCGTTCCTAGACAATCTTAATGCTATGGTCATTTATAGAAAAAATGGCAGTACGATAGAAAAGTCACGTGATGGTGGTTCAAACTATATTTCCGTAACTGCTCCGGAAATAACTATAAACGACTTACAATTTTATGTCTTCGGCGCTCTGAAGGAGGCTGGTGGAAGCCAAAGACAACCAAAAGTTATTATTAAAATTAAGGGCACTGCGGGCACAAAACAAGGCACTCAAACTGACTTCACTGTTCAAACTATGGTTTCTCAAAGGCAACTTGATTTATGAAAAAGTTAAAAACAAAATTTCAACTCAAGGCTGGGTTCACATTAGTTGAGACTCTTATGGCCATATCTATCTTGGTGCTTGCAGTGACAGGAGCCTTCTCTGCGGCCCACAGTGGGATAACCTCGGCAATTTTCTCCAAGGACCAAATAGTAGCTTTTTACCTTGCTCAAGAGGGGATAGAGCAAATAAGAAACATGCGAGATGAAAATGGTCTGCGTGGGCAAAACTGGCTCACCAACATTGCTCAAAATCCATCAGATCCATGTTATTTTGCTGTAGGAGCAAGAGCCTGCAGGGTTGATGTGGTTAATGACACTATTGCTTCTTGTGGAGCCCCTGGATCATGCCCATTCCTCAAACTGGATCCCGTCAACGGCTTTTATAGTTACGTAAGTGGGAATGATACCAGATTCAAAAGAGAAATTTCTTTGAGCCTGAATCCTGCCAACGGCTCCAATGAAGTGGTGGTGAGCTCAATTGTTTCTTGGTCCAAGGGACTCATAAATCGGTCCTTCACGGCGAGGGAGATAATTTTCAACTGGCAATAATATGAAAGAAAAAGGCTTCACATTATTTATAGCCATCGTCATCACTGCCACACTTTTACTTGTCTCAACTGGGATTATTTCTGTGGCGGTCAAGGAAGCATTTCTCACAACAGCCAATCGTCATTCCCAAGAGGCTTTCTATGCAGCAGACTCGGGGCTGGAATGTGCCCTTTTTTGGGATCTTAAAAATCCAAGCCAAAGTGCCTTCTCTCTAACACAGACTAGTTCTATAACCTGTAATCAACAAGTGTTTCCAAGTGTGGGAGGACCGTCTGGACAGTCAAAATTTACGATAACTTTTCCACCTGGGCCAAACTGTGTCGAGGTCTACGTGATTAAGAGAGCTGTCCAGATACCCAAAACTACTATAGAAGCATACGGGTACAACACTTGTAATCTAAACGATCCTCGTCGCGTTCAACGGGCCATTAGAGTAAAGTACTAAGCATGAAGGAAATCCCCGAGGAGATTCGTGAGCGAGTAAAGGGGCTCCGAACAGCGATAGATAAGTATCGTTATGATTTTGCTGTCTTAAATATTGAGAGCATTTCTCCCGAAGCGCTGGATTCTTTGAAGAACGAACTAGTGATTCTTGAAAAAGGATATCCTTCTCTTGTTACCCCAGATTCTCCAACTCAAAGAGTAGCAGGGGGCGTGTTGCCAGGATTTAAAAAAATTAATCACAAAATTCAGCAATGGTCCTTCAACGACGCTTTTGACATAGAAGATATTCGAGAGTTTGATGAGAGAGTTAGGAGATTTTATAAAACAGAAACCGGAAGAGATTTCGAACCAGTTTACACTTGCGAATTGAAGATCGATGGCTCGCACCTAGTTCTTGAATACGAAAAAGGGTTGCTTAAGAGTGGTGCTACTCGTGGCGATGGCAAGGTGGGGGAGGATGTAACGGAAAATGTAAAGACTATCGAATCTGTACCTTTGCGTCTAACTAAGCCAGTCTCGGTAATTGTTGAGGGGGAAGTTTACATGCCTAAATCACAGTTTAATAAGTTGAATAAGTTGCAGAAGGAAAATGGAGAGGCAGAATTTGCTAACGCTAGAAACATAGTGGCGGGGACGATGCGACAACTTGATTCTAGACTAGTGGCTAAGAGAGGTCTCTCAACCTTTATATACGATCTCCCCCTTTCTTCAGAGCCCATACCCAAAACTCAAAATGATGAACTAGCTTACTTGGAGATGCTGGGATTTAGAGTAAATACTAATCACAAAGTAGCAAAAAAGATTGAAGAAGTAATAGAGTATTGGAAGGAGTGGGAAAAGAAAAAAGACAAACAGGACTATCTCATAGATGGTGTGGTGGTGAAGCTCGATGACCGCTCTGTACAGGAGGTTTTAGGCTATACCGGCAAGGCTCCTAGATGGGGGATTGCCTTCAAATTTGAAGCCGAACAAGTGACGACTGTGGTGGAGGATATAACTCTCCAGATAGGTAGGACTGGAGTGTTAACGCCTGTGGCTAATCTAAGGCCTGTGAAAGTGGCTGGTTCGACTGTCTCTCGAGCCACTTTGCACAATGAGGATGAGATAAATCGGCTAGATGTGAGAGTGGGGGACACTGTGGTTATACAAAAGGCTGGGGATGTCATCCCCGATGTTGTGCGAGTAGTTGGAGAACTTCGACCAAGGAATTCCAAAGCTTTCAAATTTCCAAACCACTTCCCACTTTGTGGCGGAGATGGGAAAATTGAGAGAATTCCCGGTCAGGTTGCTTATAGATGTGTGGCCACAAACTCCTTTTCTCAACAGAGACGAAAACTTTCTCACTTCACAAGTCGTCACAACTTTGATATTGTCGGTTTCGGACAAAAAACGGTAGATCAACTACTTGAAGCTGGAGTTATCTCAACTTTTGAAGATATTTTTAGAATTAAATATGGAGATTTAGAAACTTTGCCACGTTGGGCAGATACTTCAATAAAAAAACTTTTAAAATCTATTGAAAAAGCCAGGAGAGTAACGCTAGAAAGATTTATTGCCTCGCTCTCTATCCCTCAAGTGGGGGAGGAGACTGCTCGTGATTTGGCCAAACATTTTAAAACTGTAGAAAAATTTGAGAAGGCAGAAGAAGAGGAACTAACAAGAATAGATGGTGTAGGTCCTGTTGTGGCTAGAGCTGTAGTGGAGTGGTTTAAAGATAAAGAAAACAAAAAAATATTTGAAAATTTGCTGAAGGAGGTTCGTATTGAAAAGCTAGAAGCTAGCAGCAAGAAGCGACAAAAACTTTCTGGGAAAGTTTTTGTCCTAACCGGCACCCTCCCAATTCTCTCTCGTGATGATGCCAGCGAGATGATTCGAAAAGCTGGGGGCAAAACTTCAAGCTCGGTGTCCAAAATCACCAGCTATTTATTAGCAGGCGAAAATGCAGGTGAAAAACTCGAAAAAGCCAAGGAATTAGGCGTAAAAGTGATAGATGAGGGAGCATTCCTAAAAATGCTAGAATAAGGCTATGAACAAAGAGGAAGTTTTGAAACTAGCTAAATTGGCGAGAGTTGGCATATCAAACGAAGAGGCTGAGACTCTCTCTCATGAATTTGATGCAATTTTGGGTTACGTCTCCGAAATTAAGAACGCAAAGCTAGAAGCTAGAAGCAAGAAGCTAGAACCTGTCTTAGTGAACGTGATGAGAGAAGATGTGAACCCGCACGAGTCCGGGGTGTTCACAGAAGATTTACTAAACGAAGTTCCAAATAGAGAGGGAAGTTATGTGAAGGTCAAGAAGATATTATGATTGATATTTCTAAACTGACAATAATATCGGCTCGCGAAGCTTTAAGGAAAGGGGAGTTTACATCTAGAGAACTCACCCAGATGTGTTTAGATGCAATCAAAGAAAAAGATAGGGAGATTCATGCATTTCTTGAGGTATTTGATGACGCTCTCGATCAGGCTGATAAGGCACAAATAAATTTGCCACTTGGTGGTATTCCGATAGCTATAAAAGACAATATTTTATTTAAGAATCATAAGGTTAGCGCAGGGAGTAAGATTTTAGAAAACTATACTGCTACGTACGACTCAACTGTGGTAAAAAAGCTACAGGAAGCGGGGGCAATAATAATTGGCAGGACCAACTGTGATGAGTTTGCTATGGGCTCTTCAACGGAGAATTCAGCCTTTGGACCAACCAAAAATCCTATTGATACAACTCGAGTGCCGGGGGGCTCTTCTGGTGGTTCTGCGGCTGCTGTGGCATCAGGGATGGTCTTGGTAGCACTTGGTTCGGATACGGGAGGCTCTATTCGTCAGCCGGCTGCCTTCACGGGTATTGTTGGGATGAAGCCGACATACGGAAGAGTTAGTCGCTCTGGACTCATTGCCATGGCAAGCTCCTTAGACCAAATAGGACCTCTGGCCAAGACTGCGGAGGATGCTGAACTTCTATACGATGTAATTAAGGGCAAAGACCCGATGGACAGTACCACCATCGGTGAGGATACTTACAAGGTAAGGAAGAATACAAAAACCATAGGAGTGCCTAGAGATTTCTTTTCTGATTCTCTTGATAAAAAAGTTTTAGAAAATTTTGAAAATTCTCTAGAGCAATTTAAGAAACTTGGTTACAAAATTAAAGATATCAAGTTGCCTCACCTAAAATATTCCTTAGCTGTTTACTACATCTTGGTGCCGGCAGAAGTTTCGTCTAATCTGGCGCGTTTTGATGGAGTCAAATATGGTTTTCATGCCGAGGGTGGAGAAAATTCTATAGATGATTATTTTAAAACGAGGGGGCTCGGGTTTGGTAGGGAAGTTCGTCGCAGAATAATTCTCGGTACTTATGTCCTTTCCTCCGGATATTACGATGCTTATTATGGACAGGCTCAAAGTATGAAATCTGCGATAACCAAGGAATTGAGGGATGCCTTCAATCCGTCAGCTGACGGAGTAGATTTTATTTTGACACCCACTACGCCCACTCCAGCCTTCAAGTTTGGGGAGAAATCGGACCCGCTCTCTATGTATCTTGCGGACATCTTTACTGTGCCGGCAAACATTTCTGGATGCCCATCCATCTCTATTCCATCTGGATTTGTAGGTAAATTACCGCTTGGAATTCTTTTAACCGCTGACATGGGTAACGAGAGTGTATTATTCGAAGCTAGCAAAGATTTTGAGACAATTGCAAATTGAAAATTTTAAATTGATAATTAACTAGATATGCCTCCTAAAAAAGAAGCTCCTAAAATTGACCCAGTCGTAGAGGTGGGCTTTGTTGTAATAGTCCTATTTTTTCTTTGGGCCATCTGGTCGACAATTCTTAGGTACTTTTTCAGTGGGAAGTCTTACCACTCTGTGTGGCAAACTATTTCCGCTTGGTTTTTCCAATATATATATCCAATAGCAATTGTCGTCGGAGTCATTATTTCAATCCTTTCGATAATCGACGGTATAAGACTTTATAGAAAACTTGTGGCCTTAAGTGAGGAAGAGAAGAAAATATATGGACCAACTCCTGAAGAGGAGAAGCTTACTGGGTCAGTCTCGATAAAAAATGGAAGGTGGGAACACGCCATGGTCCATCTAAATTCAGCCAGTTCGTCGGATTGGCGACTAGCAGTCATTGAAGCTGATGTGATGCTTGATGAGATGCTTCGAGCCCAAGGCTATCATGGCGAATCTATTGGAGATATGTTGAAGGGAGTTGAAAAAGGGGACATGAAAACTCTTGATGCTGCTTGGGAAGTACACAAAATAAGGAACGAAATAGTGCACTCCGGTTCTGGTTACACTCTGACCGAAAGGGAAGCCAAGAGAGCCATGACTCTCTACGAATCTGTTTTTCGAGAATTTGAGGTAATCTAAACTTCCGCTTTCTTGTCCCACTCTCCCTTAAACCACTCAAACCATTTTGCCTGCTCTTCTTTTACGTCTGGGCTAGCCATCGTAGTTGCCATCATGTCACGCATCGGCTTATGCGCCTCATCGGTAGTGGTCATTACATGTTGACCACAAACCCCTGCAACTTTCATTATGTCGTCACCCTTAAATTCCATATCGCACCCACCCTCATTGTTCATTATTTCACGACAGGTAAATATTTTCATAAATTAAGTCTACCACACTCGATACGCGGGCTAGCCTGCCCCGTACCGAGCTATGCTCTGGTGCTGGGTGGACAATGTTAGAACTTGTTTTTCAGGTAAGGGGAGTAGTACTGACTGTACTTTGCTTGAAATTCTAAGTCTTTCCACGCATCAGAATTAATCACCTTTCGACACATAGTCGAACCGCAGTTGCAATTAAAAGGCTCGAAATAAGCTGACTCCATAAAAGCGTAGTTCATTACGAGTTCTTCTTCAGGTTTAATATCTCTGATGGCTGCCATCGTAACACTTGAATCATTGAACCCAACATTGGGTTCACAGGAGTGATTAAAGATTCCTTTCAATTCTATCTCTTTGCGAGTCGATGGAACAATGAAAAATCTATCGTTTACCTGTATGCCAGCATGGCCATTAGTTTTTCGATATTCCTCAATTTCTTCAAGCGGTACTGCTATCCCTCCAAACACATTTATATCTTCGCCTTTTAAAATCTTTTCCTTCGCAAATACACCCCAGCCATGCACTGGAGATTTTTTTGACTCAGCTTTTGGCGTAAGCCACCTATGAGGCCACCTGCTGTGTAAATCTTCCATGAACAAAATTATATCAGTTCCGAATCCCGTAGACCCGTGGACTTTTTGGGGCTAACTTGCTAACGAAAATCGATGCGCGGGCTAGTAGACGATGTTAGAACTGCAATTATAACCTATCGCCCTTCATCTTTAGTTTATATGGTATCGAGATAAAAAGAAGTGACCACAGGCCCATGCACGGAACCAAGATGAAAAACATTACATTTTTTGTTGCTAAAGCAAGTTTGATTGCTTCCCAAATAAATACAATGTACAGACTTGTACAAATATAAAATAGGTATTCTTCAATCGGTAAATCGAAAACTCTGAATCCTAAAGTATCTTTAAAATTAAATTGCCAGAGTCATACTGTATCTTTTTTTCCATGGCGAGTGGCCCATATATCCCACACTGCACCGAGGATAGTAATGAGAACTACAAAAACAAGGAAGTTTGTTATTGGAATACTCTGCCAAACAAAAATACCAGCAACAATCGTTGGCACGACAAAAACTAGAACTAGCGATAAAAGATAGTAGAAGCGACTAGAAATCATCGAGTAAATTATACCAGTTCCGAATCCCATAGACCCGTGAACTTTTTAGGGCTAACTTGCTAACGAAAATCGATGCGCGGTCGATGGGATTTGAACCCACGGTCTCCTCCGTGACAGGGAGGCGCGTTAACCGGACTACGCTACGACCGCATTATTTGTAGTTGAATAGTCTATAAATTATCAGTTTTAGTCGAATTAATCAATTTTTGTTGTGCCGGCGACAGGAGTCGCACCTGTGACCCCCGCCTTATGAGTGCGGTGCTCTAACTACCTGAGCTACGCCGGCAAATGCGTTGCTGTAATATACTATTTTTTGTTGATTTTGTCAGTTTTATGCGTTATAATACCTGTCTTAGCGGGTTGGAGGAGTAGTACCTCGACAGGCTCATAACCTGTAGGCGTCCGTGCAAATCGGGCACCCGCAACAATA
>JBBUBA010000002.1:0-10006 GCA_038058485.1 Patescibacteria group bacterium
TGTCTTTATCCATATCAGTAATCTATCATGTTAAAATAGTTTTATGAAGGAACTGTTCAGACATCGGCATTTTAAAAATACTGTCTTATTGGCACTCTCGGGTGCGTTGTTTGTCTTTGGCCTTGGGCTCCTTTGGATAGCCAGCTTGAAAATTCCTGACCTCTCCGACCTTACCGAAAGAAGAGTTGTGCAATCAACCAAAATCTACGATCGTACCGGGGAGATACTTCTCTATGACATGGGGAGAGACGTCAAACGAACGCTCGTCCCCTTCAGAGACATTAGTGATTACGTCAAGAAAGCGGTGACTGCAGTTGAGGATAGAAACTTTTACATACACGGAGGCTTCGATTTTGAGGCTTTCGCCCGAGCCGTCTTGGTGGATATTTCTACCTTTTCTCTTTCTCAGGGAGGGTCAACCATCACCCAGCAAGTGGTTAAAAACTCGATACTGACAAACGATAAAACTCTGACCAGAAAACTTAAGGAGTGGATACTCGCCATTAAACTCGACGGGATCTTGAGCAAAGAAGACATCCTCAACATTTATTTAAACGAAATTCCTTTTGGGGGGAACCTCTACGGTGTGCAGGAAGCTTCGCGGAACTTTTTCAACAAGAATGCTAAAGATCTTACTTTGGCAGAATCAGCTTATTTGGCGGCCATAATAAATGCTCCCACATATTATTCACCATATGGTACTCACACCACCGAGCTTGAATCCCGGAAAAACATGGTTCTTACGGAGATGCTAAGCCAGGGGCTTATTACCAAAGAAGTCTACGATTCAGCTAAAGCAGAAATAGTAAACTTTAGCCATCGCGCGAACACCGGGGGCATTAAGGCCCCCCACTTTGTCTTCTTTGTCATAGATGAACTCCGAGGAAAATATGGTGAGGAAGCCTTGCTAAGTGGAGGACTAAAAATTCTTACCACTCTTGACTATGGTATCCAGAAAGAGGCGGAGAGAACTGCTAAAAAATATGGGGACGTGAACCAGCTCCAATTCAACGCCGACAACAACGCCATGGTAGTCATTGATCCAAAAACTGGAGACATCTTGGCGATGACCGGGTCTCGCGACTACTTCGACAAAACAATTCAGGGCAACTTTAACGCTGCCACTGCCCACCGCCAACCAGGATCAACCTTCAAACCATTTGTTTACTCGACTCTTTTCAATAAGGGGTACACTCCCGACACAATCCTTTGGGATGTGCCAACTCAATTCGCTACAGGGTGTGCGTGGGACAACCTTACAACAGACGAAGATTGTTATTCCCCTGTAAATTACGACGATAAGTTTCGAGGTCCACTAAAAATAAGAGATGCTCTCGCCCAATCCATCAACATCCCAGCAGTTGAAGCCCTCTACCTTGCAGGAATCGGTGACTCTATTAGCCTTGCTGAAAGTATGGGTATTACTAGTCTCAAGGACCAGAGCAGATTTGGCCTTTCTCTCGTCTTGGGCGGAGGAGAGGTCTCTCTTCTCGAACTCGTATCTGCCTATAGTGTCTTCGCCAACGATGGAGTGAGAAACCCGTATAACCCTATTCTTAAAGTCTATGAAGCAGGAGGACAAATCCTTGAAGAATCCACTCCCTCTCCTCGAAGAGCTCTCCAAGAAGACACGGCTAGAAAAATATCAAGCATCCTATCGGACAATGTGGCCCGCACACCATCATACGGCGCATATTCTCCACTCTTCATCCCAGATAGGCCTATAGCCGTCAAAACGGGCACCACAAACGACTACAAGGACGCTTGGATAGTTGGTTACGGCCCCAATATTGTCGTGGGAGCTTGGGTCGGCAACAACGAAAACATCTCTATGGAAAAGAAGGTGGCCGGATTAATCGTTTCCCCAATGTGGAGAGAGCTTATGGACACTATCTTGCCAAAATTACCCGCAGAGAGTTTCAGTGCCCCCACACCTACAGACCAAAGCATAAAACCAATCCTCCGAGGAGACTGGCAGACCGGTGGCCCCCACAGCCTTCTATACTGGGTGGATAAAGAAAACCCTCTTGGCCCCACTCCATCGAACCCGTCAGAGGACTCGCAGTACACAAACTGGGAGAACGCGGTGCAATCTTATTTGAGATCAACTCAGACTAATAAACAATTCTTTTTAAATTGAGACCAGTCTTTAGTCTTATCACTTCAAGAATTCTAAATTCATTCAAACTTATCTCGTTTCTTTTGGCTGGAGTTGTTTGAATCCGAAGCATGCCACCCTTAATAGAAACGTCTTGAGTTCGGATCTCAAAACCCAGCACATCCTTTACGCATCTTAAAATTATTTCTTTCGAGAGAGTGTCTCGTCCAAGGGCTTGTTTTAATTTTCCTAAAAGTTTTCCGAGTGATTCCATTTTTTATCTATTCATTGGCATCAGGAGATACCTAAAACTCTTGTCCCCAACTCCCTCAACGAGGATTGGACGCCCCTCCCCGGCGAAGGAGATTGTCAGACTATCAGATGGGGTGGACGAGAAACCGTCCACCAGATACCGATGATTCACATTTACACTTATTTCTACTCCTTCAATAATAGCCTCGAGCACATCCTTGTTCTCCCCAATGTCTTGATTTTTAGATTCAATCTCAAATTTTTTATTTTTAGGTGATAGAGAAAGTTTTAACTGATTGAAACTATCAGAAAAAATTAGAGACGTCTTCAAGGAAGAGACGAGGTCTTGTTTAAGGACAATGGCCTTGGAAATAATGTCGCCTGGGATTACTTGCTTATAGTCGGGGAAGGTGCCATCGATAGTGCGGGAGGTGATGTAGATCGAACCGGCCCTCATGGCAATCTGGTTATCCTCGATGGTGATAGAGACATCCTCGTCTACCCCATCAAGAATTCTCACTATCTCGGTCGCATTTTTCTGCGGGATGAGCACCTGGGTAAAGTTGGGAATTTTCTTAACCTTGATTTTTTTCTCAGCCAAACGAAAAGAGTCGGTCGCCACGAAAACTAAGTTTTCGGCTTCGTGGATAAGACAGACCGAGGAAAGTTCGGGCTTGATACTCCCCACCGCAGCAGCATACATGACAGATTTAAGCCCCGAGAGAAGATCCTGAGTCGGAAGAGAAAAATTACTGCCTCCCCCCATCTCAGGAATAATTGGGAATTCTTCCGCGGGGAGTGTTTTGACTACCGAGTGTGTCCCCGTGGTGTTGACATCAAGAGTTTGCCCAGTAGATTCAAGGATAATACTTTTTTCCTTAGAAAAAGAGTTGAGCAGTGATGAGAAAATTTGTGCCGGCACAACCACATGCCCCTCCTTCGAAACCTTAACCGGCAATTGAATGGAAATTCCTAAATCTAGATTCGTTGCCCTAATGGTGAGCATCCCCCCCAAGGCCTCTAGAGATACCCCAGCCAAAACAGGTAAGGTAGGATTTTTCCCCGCTACTTTTTCTGCTCTACTTATTGCCTCGACAATCTTATCCCTAACCGCTTCTATTTTCATATATAAATACTTGTTAATACTACTAGGGCTGGGGATATGTGGAAAACTTTTTTTACCCTTACCCCACATGTCTTTTTTGAGAGAGCAAGACCTGCAGTCTGTGAAGAACTCAATTTGAAACGGAGTGGGTTTCCTCCCCCCTTTTTGTTTGTGTTGGTTTCGGTATGTTTCATGGCCTTATTTCCACATATTGTACACAAGCTTTACACAGACAGGAGGTTCCTTATTTGGGAGAGTTCTTGCCCAAGGTCTTGGTCCAGTTTCAAGTCTGCCTTTATTTTTTCACATGAGTGGATGACCGTAGTGTGGTCTCTTCCTCCGAGCTTTTCCCCTATTGAGGGGTAAGAAATATTAAAATCTTCTCTAAGGATGTACATGATGATCTGCCTTGGTTTGATAATCTCTTTACGGCGAGTTTTTTCGTAAATGCTCTCTTCTTCGATTGAGTAAAAGTCTGAAATGAGTTTAACCACATCTTTGACCGCTACGGTTCGTTTTGGCTTCTGGTTGCTTTTGATTAGGTTGCGCACGTCCGCCACGGCAATCTCCCTCTCCTTGAGCTGGGAGTGGATGATGAGAGTGTTCAGGGCCCCCTCCAGGTCTCTGATGTTCCCCGCAACAGTTCTTGATAAATAGTCTATGACCTCCGGGTTCAGGGCTATGCCTTGTAGGCGGGCCTTGGCAGATATAATGGCTATACGCGACTCATGATCTGGTTGGGGGATGTCGACTATCATGCCGGCTGACATTCTCGATTTCAGTCTGTCCTCTAGGCCTTGGATAAAATGAGGATGTTTATCAGAAGAAAAGATGACTTGTTTATTGTTGTCGTAAAGGGTGTTGAAGAGGTGGAAAAGCTCTTCTTGAAACTTCTGTTTTTCAGAGAAAAACTGGATATCGTCCATGATGAGAACGTCATATTTTCTATATTTATCTTTGAAAACACTCATTTTTTGGGTTTGGAGAGCATTCATGCAGTCTTGGCCAAATTTCTCAGAAGTCATGTAGAAGACCCTTTTCCCCGGACTGACCGCCTTGATGTGGTTGCCTATAGCTTGTATTAGATGTGTTTTACCGTGGCCAGTAGAGCCATAGATGAAGAGAGGGTTATACATAAGCCCTGGAGACTTGATTACTGCCTGTGCCGCGGCGTGAGCTAGCTCATTGAAGGGGCCAATGATGAAAGTTTCGAAGGTGTAGCGGGGGTTTAAGTTGTCCTCTTTGTTCACTGCTGACTCTGGGAGGGGTAAGCTTGTCATGCCACTTCCCCCACCAACCTTTTCCTCTCGACGCTTTGGCTCGTCGCGGTTTATGACGTACTCCACAGCGTGGATAGTATGATCGCGCTCACGCATTAGCTTCAAAATGGCAGCGTGGTAGCGAGATTGGAACATGTCACGAGCAAAAGCGTTAGGCACGGAGAGAACAATGGTGCTTTCATCACGCTTCACAATATGGGTGTCCTTGAACCAGGTGGCAAAGGCGGGTTTAGAGATGGAGAGTTCTATTTCGGCCAGGATTGAGTCCCATAGTTGTCGGTGATCCATAATTAAGTTCTTAAGACGATATGTAGTATATACGGGATGTCTTCCTCGCCAAACTTGTACTAGAGGCAAAAAATGTTTATAATGTGTTGATAAGCTGTTGACTAAAATATGTCTACAACATACCAACCAAAAAAACGCAAGAGAGCGCGTGCTCACGGCTGGGCTAAAAGAATGAAAACGAGTGCAGGCCGCCGCACAGTAAGAAATCGTCGACGCAAGGGTAGAAAGAGACTGACAGCCTAATGCTGGCACGCAAATTTCGATTACCCAGAGAAACTTTCTCTGAAATTCAGAAGTCAAAACAGTTCTCTGGCAACAAAAGTTTTATTTTGCGAACGGCCAAATCAAATGACGGCCCAAAATTTGCTGTTACTGTTTCAAAAAAAGTTTCTAAAAGTGCTGTGGTGAGAAATACTCTCCGTCGAAGAACATATTCGGTCATTAATGATTTCTTACCCTCCCTTTTTCCCGGGCTCTATCTTTTTATCGCTAAACCCGGTGCAGAAAAGATTCGTGGGGTAACTTTGCGCGAAGAAGTGAGTTCACTTCTCAATCCGTTCAAAAGAAGATAGAATTCTCCTGTGTCTACTCTCTATAACAAATTTTTAGTTGAACCAATCTACAACACCCTCGTGGCTCTCTTTAGTATTATCCCTGTAGCAGACGCAGGACTGGCCATAATTTTCATTACGATAATCGTCAGACTAATTCTCTATCCTCTTTCAAAAAAAGCAGTGACAGCTCAAATAGAAATGCAGAATCTTGCGCCAGAACTTGAGCAGATAAAAACAAAGTACAAAGGCAATCAGGAGGAACAAGCAAGGAAGACTCTGGCTTTATACAAAGAGAAGAAGGTTAACCCGTTCTCTGGCATTCTCGTTCTCTTGATACAATTACCAGTCATTTTTGCTCTATACAAAATCTTCATCTCAACGGGGTTTCCTACTATCGATACAACTCTTTTGTACTCTTTCGTTAAGGCGCCAGGAGAGGTGAGCGCCATCTTCCTTGGGATGGATCTTACCCACAAAAGTATAGTTCTCGCTTTTCTGGCTGCGATTACAACTTTCTTCCAAATAAAATTAGCCACTCCCCCGCTTAAAAAATCTTCCTCTGGAACTCCATCATTTGGTGATGATCTAGCAAAAAATATGCAAGCTCAAATGAAATATTTTTTCCCCGTTATCGTTTTCTTTATTTCTTACAGTATTTCTGGAGTCATTGCTCTTTATTGGTTCACAACAAACCTCTTCACCATTGGCCAAGAAATTATCGTTCGCAAGAAGCTCACTCAGGCAGTAAGCAGTAAGCAGTAAGCAGTAAGCAGTAAGCAGTATGGGTTTGTTATTTTCCTACTACCTACTACCTACTACTGTAATCTCAATGCCCAAAGCGTAAGGTCGTTTTTGTTTGTGAAGAAAAGATAATTTTCATCTGGACTAAGTATCGGATTCATAACGTCGACTTCCAAACTGTATTTAGCTTTTGGATTAAGAAGAATCAGGGCTATGTCAGCTTCTGGGTTGAATTCCCATATATCATCTGTGTATTGTGTCACTCCTTGATACCAAAGATCGGGGACGTTTACTCCCAAGCCATTTTTTGGTACCCCACAGTACATATTGCCAGGAATTTTTTTGCTCCAAGCACATTTCTCAGGCAGAGTAGTTGGCGAAATATCATTAGTCAAGTTGGTCACAGAATTTTTTGTCGATATTGCGACCTCTCTCACCTTTGTATATCCATAAGCTACTCGCTTTCCATCTGGACTTGGGAGAATTGTTAAGCCCGTGAGAGGGCCGAGTACTTTGGTTAACCCCCCGTTTTGTAAGTTTAAATTATAAGCGTAACCCAAAGCTGTAGAACTGGGTTTGGTAGCCAAAAATGCATTGGTATTGCTGACAGGGGAGATCCTCCACGAGGTAAATGGGAGGGTAAGCAAAGTTTTTGGCTTCTCTCCATTGAAGGTTGAAGTCATGACAGCTCCAGTATCACGGAGGTTGTAAAAAAGAGATCCATCAGGATTCACGACAAATTCGCCTACATCACCACGAAGCAGAGTGGCTCTTGCGGTGTATAAGTTGTCTGCCTGTGGTGAGCTCGTCGAACCCATGGAAGTGCCTGCAGGGGGGATGAGAGAAATGGAGGTGTTGCTTATATCATCGCTATCACTTGCCACTGTCCTCTCTATATAACCTGTGCCATCGGCTCGCCAGATAGCCTCGTAGATTTGAGGTCTGGTGGTATTTAGTATCTGGTTTCTTTCCAAGGTTGATGCCTTGACCTCCACTACGTGGCCGGTAGCTCTATCAACGTACCTAACATAAGCGGTGCCACCTCGCATAAAACTTATTGCTCCAGCGATTGGGCCATCGGATATCCTGTATAAGGCATTAATTGGTTTGCCGTTCTCATCGACAGGAGTAACACCATCAGGAGCTAATCTCTTGCTTTCACCCCCACCTCCCTTGTTTTCAGTTTCAGACCCACTTGGTGGAGTGCCAAACGGTGAACCAGTAAAGAGAGGCCCTCCGCCTGGGGTTTTCCCTCCTAGCAGGAAATACAAAATCCCTGTGCCAAGAACGAGAACCAAAACTATGATAATGATGACAGTTTTTTTAGACATTCTAGTGGTTGTATACAGAAAAATGAGCTCCACTTATCCAGCTACATGATCGATCAGTCGTATCGTTCACCAGCGCTGCAGATGGGCAACAAGTCTCGTATCTTCCATTCGATTGAGGTTGTGTATTTGGATCGGTGCATATTTGGTTTACAGTAAATCTCCCTAAGTAGACCTGCTGTCCGGGGATTCCACGGGCGAGAAGTTTAGTCCTTTCTTCAATCGTCATAACTTCATATACCGCTCTGAGATTTGCTTCACCAGCAGCGCTGATGAATCTTCTTACATAGTCTGCATTTTCAGCAGAGCCTATGAGTGGGGGGATCGAGTAGCTGAGAGCCACTCCTCGGAAATTGGCATCAAGGCATGTGCCAGACAAGTTGTTTCCAGGAGTTTGACACTGAGCTCGATGTGCACGAGTAGGAGGATAAGCCTCGGTTATCATCCATTCGATAGGGTTGAGATAACTATCTCCGATCTTTTCATTAAAATCCAGTAACTTTGTTATTAGTTCTTTATTTAAAACACAGATGAACCCAACTGGTTGACCACACCCTCGAGAATTTTGAGGAAGTGTTTCCGGGATTCTATCGCAGTCATTGCACCCCACAAGGGAAGGAGCAAGCTCTGCAGACTCTCCCCCGTTTGGATCGGTACTACTGGCCAACCCCTCTCCCCCAGCGAGGCCTACAATAGTTGTCTTGAATGTGACCAACTCTGGATTGACTGTATAGAGAATCGCATACGCACCAACAGCCAAAAGAAGGCCAAAGACTGCATTTTGGATGGTGTTTTTGGCTTCACTCTTGCCTCCCCATGCGTCCGTCGACATGTATTGTATGCCACCAATCATAATGTAGATGACCGCTAGGCCGCTTGCAATACCAATGCCAAGTTTAATTGCACCGGGGGCGAAACTGTTTATGTCGACCTTACCTCCAGTTTTTGTTAATTGTGGTATAGGGGCGAGTGGTTTGTAATCGGTTTGTGCTCTAACACTCCCGGTGACACTCACCGAAAGTAAGAAAATAAAAGCAAATAAAAAGTTTTTAAAAAGCATTTTGGTTACTAAATTTTATCAGAAAACTCTTATTTTCGGGCTGAGCCAAAATTATAGAATGGGCAGCTTTCAGGTTTACAGAAGCTGACCCTGACCCACTGTCTGGGGCACGATACGTAACACTGTTCCCATCACGACTATCTCCATCATTTGTCCTCCAAGTGTATGTAAAGGCAGGGGCAAATCTGGTTGAAACTGCGGAAAAAAGAGGAAAGGCAGAAAAGGTGACCTCATTTTCTGAGAGGGGAAATTCGCTACCAACAGCTTTGTTCAGCATGAGACCATACAAAGGATTGTTTTCTAAGATCAAAAGTCTTGGCGCAATTGGGTTAAGGGTAACAGAGGCGGTCCCCAACACCTTCCCATCTTCTCCATCCCTCAAATCAATCTTAACTTCTATAGGCAGAGAAAGGATCGAATCAATAAACATGATACTTTTTTTACCTAATCCTGACATACTTCCGAGTACAGTCCCATTTTTGGTCCACCTATAATAAGGATTCGATGAAGCAGGAAGATTAGAAATAGCTGTAAAAGTAATTCGAGACTGGTTGCTCCAGAGGGGCAAGCCTTCGTAAAACGGTGGAGTGTACGTCCCTCCTTGCCAAAGTAGGTCTACTTCCCCAGCTGCTCTTAGTGTCGTCGGTATGAGAAAAATAAACAAAATAAGGACGATCATTCTTCGCATCATTCTATTATATATTGTAATTGTCATTCTCCAATAGACTTATGTCACTATTTAGTCTAGCTACCTCATTTGTGGTTAGGTGGTCAAGATTTTCCAACTTCATTTCTGCTCCAGCTTTCCTTTTTTTGGCTAAACGCCATGCATATAGCACTAGGAGGGAATTAATCGGAAGAGCGGCAAATCCTGGGAGTCCATCAAAAAAGAGTCCCAATATCCAATACCAAACCCTAATGCGAGTCTTCAAAAACCAACCCTTACTAAGCATAAAGAAGAATAAAAACGAGGTTAGAAAAAGACCAATTGCAAAGTTAACTCCTGGAATAAGCCCGACTAATGTAATGGTTAGTATTACATCCAAAAAATCTTTGAACGTAGCGAGGAGAAGAGCAATCATAAATGCTGTGGTGTCATTCCCTTTCGCTATTTCTGCATTCAACTTCCCTGCCAATTCCTGCGCTCCTGAAATTATCTCTTGCCTCATCCCACGCTCAACAGTCAGGTTATTCATTATTTGTCTGGAATTTCAACCTCTCTTACTTCTTCTAACTCTCTCTTGGCTCTTTTTTGGGCTAAGACTTGGCCGGGGTCGGATGTAATAATTTGGTCCTCGGT
>JBBUBA010000003.1:0-17220 GCA_038058485.1 Patescibacteria group bacterium
CAGAAATTTTCGATACCATTATGTTCCAAGTTGAAGGTATGAATTGAGCTGGCCCCATCGCTCCTCCGTAACCAATAGATAGTGGGCAAGAAACTTTTGTTGAAAGTGGGTCTCGGCCAAGAGATGGCAAAAGTGACTGAAGAAGTGGAAGATCTCGGGTGGGATGAATTCCTTTTGAAAAAACTCTCCCCGTATTAACATTTCTGGTTTGTCCAGATGATAGGTCGGTTATGATACAGGTGCCTACGTTCTGCCCAAGATTTGATTCCTGTTGGAGAATAGCGAGAATAAGTGCTGCGCGAACTCCAGTCTTGGTGCTAGCCTCCATGGCATACTGGAGAGCCGTACCAAAGGGTATAGCCTCTGCATCACGCAGACCAAAGAGAGCGGTACGGATAGCATTGGCTTTTGCTTGTTTGTCAGCCACAACCTGGCTATAAGCCTTCTCTTGATTCTGGCTGTGAGCTAGAAGGTTTTTTTGCTCCGCTTGAGCAACCTCAACTTTTTTCTTGTTTGTCTCTATTTCGGCCTTAGCTGCCGACTCCGCGTCACGCTGTTTAGAAAGTTCTGTTTTTTGTTGTTCGGTGTCTGACTTAACCCCCCGAAGATTATCCACTAAAGCCATCATGGCCACACGAGTGGATGCGAAAGAGTCAACATCAGCAAAAAAGCTAGACATGTCCTCTGACGAAAGAATGGCCTCTGCTACGGAGTACGAATCGATGACATTGGTTTTGCGTACAAGTTCAGCAATATGATCTATGTCTGCTTGTATCTTGCCTTCAAGAGTGTTTATCTCGCCTTGCTTCTTAGTTATGCTCGAGCTCAATTTAGCTATGGCAACTGTTTTAGATTTTATGGTTGCTTGAGCTGCATTAATCCTAGCTGTGAGCTTCGTCACCTCCGTGGCATAAGAGGCAGTATTCTTCTTCGTATTATTTAAAATATCTGTCCACTTGGTGATCTCGGCATTACATGCATCAAGATCTGCCTGAAGTTCAGAATTGGATTTACCAACTACATTTGTATTACAAGGATCTGTTTCGGCTAAAGCAAGTTTAGAAAAAAATATTGTACTAAAAACAAAAACTATGACGAGAAACGATTGAATGAACTTCATTTAAAGCGTTAGGCTTTGGGTGCTGTCTCAGCTACCATATCCGTACCATCTTCAGGAACTTCATCCTTGCCCTTCTTTTCTACTTCAATACTTGTGAGATCAATTGGGGCTACTTCTTCTTCTTTTTCTTCACGAGGAGCAGAGACAAGAGCCACCACTTCTTCAGGATTTTCTAGAAGTGTTACTCCTGCAGGAAGAACAATGTCCTTTGCAAGAATCTGACTCTCAAATGTAGTGAGTGAACTTATATCTACAGAAATATTGTGTGGAAGGTCCTTTGGCATTGCCTCTATTTCAAGTGCGTACAGAACCTTCACTAGCACTCCTCCAAGATCCTTAACTGCTGGAGAAACGCCAGTGAACTCAAGAGATACTTCAACCTCAACCTTGTGCCCCTTCTCGAATACGTAGAAGTCTGCATGTCGAGGCACTCCTGTAACTGGGTCAAAATCAATATCTTGGATTAAGCTCTCAACGGCACCCTCGGGAGTCTCAAGTGAGATGACGGTTGACTCCCCAGCCTCTTTCCATGCCTTCAGGAAATCAACTTTTGAGATAGAAATAGGAGTACTAGCCTCCTTTTTACCATAAAAGACTGCCGGTATTTTGCCCGCTTTTCGTATCATATCCGGCTTAATCTTTGTATCTCGTATCTCTGCTTTTAATGAGAGCATCCAAGCATTTTAACTTACTAGCGACCTTAAATCAAGATGGGGTAGTTGACAAAAAAAGTGTGGTAAGTAATATGATTTCTGGAAGTTCTTCAGGAGTCAGTGTCAGGCTAGCGAGCAGTCTTCTCTACCAGCTCATGCACTAGTTCGGTTGGTAGATTGACTCGTGTGGTCCAACTGTACCGAGTCCCCCAGCTTTGCAAGAGCTGACGGGGAGAGACCTACTAGGGGAACCCACGCAAGATGTGAATCTTGCTAGGTACAATGGTGTGCTAAGTGAGTGTTGGGGACTTGCGAATTTCCCCATACCAAAAGAAAGGCTCTAGAAGGGAGTAATCCTTTCTAGCTGGCCCCCACTACTGGACAGCCTGACACTGTCCTCCTGAAGCCCGCGACTCGTTCGTGGGCTTTTTCATTTTTCAATATTTATATGCGAAGCCATGTATTCGATACTGCCTCCTACTTTTTTGTTGGGGTTGAAGATGTTTTGGGGGTCAAAAATTTCTTTAGTTTTTTTGAAGAGGTCTAAAATTGCTGGAGAGTACATTTTATAAAGATATGGGGTGCGAATGAGACCGTCGTTATGCTCCCCAGTTATAGAGCCGTGATACTTTGCCACTAAATCAAAAACCTTTTCGCTAACTTCCTTTATAACTTCAATGTTCTTTCTGTTATGCATATCCATGAGAGGAATGACGTGGAAGTTGCCGTTACCTGCATGCCCAGCGATAGTATAAACAAGCTTGTAATCATCTAAAATTTTTCTCATCTCGGGCAAAAACTTTGGCATATCTTCAGGCTTCACTACCACATCATCTACAAACGGCGCGGTTCTTAGACCTTTAATATGTTTGCGTAAAAGATTAAAGCTCTCGCGTCTTATCGTCCAGTATTTATTTGATTCCTCTTCTGAACGTGTTTCTCTCTCAACAAAGTGCAAATTTTCAATCTTCTTTTTGAGAATCTGCATCTTTATTTCAATCTCTTCGTCATTCTGACCTGTATACTCAACTAAAACTATAAGTTTTGGTATCCCTCCTCTAAGCATCATCAATGCTTCCGGTATGAAGGAAAAGATTAATTTAAAGAAGTGTTTAGCCTTCATGGTACGAAGCATTTCGGGGAAGAAGCGGAAGGCAAGCTTCATGGTGGCATCGTCATACGTCTCCACAGAATCAGGCCCTGTAGGAAGAACATCGTTAACGAGCTCTGCCAAGTGGTTCAAGTTGGGTAAGAAAATAACAAAAAGTCTTGATTTAGGCTCTGTAGGGACTAACTTTATCTTTGCCTTTGTAACAATTCCTAAGGTACCCTGCGAGCCAACTATTAGTCTATTCAAATCAAACTTGCCTTCATTCCAAACGTTCCAAAGATAGTATCCTGCGGAATTTTTAGAAACTTTTGGCTTTGCCTCCCCTATTATTTTTTTATTATTTTCTATTAACTCTGAGAGTTCTCTATAAATTTTCCCTTCAAAATTTTCTTGCTTCTTTTTTTCTTCCAGCTCTTCAACAGATAGTGGCTTAACAACATATTTGTTGCCATCAGAAAAAATTACTTCTGACTCCAGTACATAATCCTCCATCTTCCCCCATCTTAAAGTTTTCTCCCCTGCACAGTTATTACCTATCATCCCGCCTAAAGCATTCAAATTCTTAGATGCTGTATAACAAGGCAAAATAAGGCTTTTTTCAAGAGTTTTAACCTCAAAATCTCTATAAAACACTCCTGGCTCCACATCTATATTTGCCCCATAGGAGGATCCTCTGTGGTAGATTTCTCCTATTTGATTCATGTGCTTCGTTACATCTGCAATGATAGATTCGTTAAGTGGTCCGCCTGACATACAAGAGCCTGCTGCTCTGACCGTAACCGATGTCCCACTATGCTCTCCCGACCACTTCACTAAATTTTGTAAGTCTTCTGAATCCTTGGGAAACACCACAAGCTTCGGCTTCACAATTAAAAGTGATGCATCCTTGCTATATGTCTTGAGTGTTTCCGCATCATCAAGCACTTCCCCCTTAAAAAATTTTAGTATTTCTTCTTTCATTTGTTTAGATCTAAATATTCAAAAAGTTGTCTGTATTCTTCTTCATGGGAATCGTCACGAATTATCGAATCATCTTTATTCTTTAGCATTAATTTAATTTCATCAGGATGTACCCATTTAACTCCTGAGACCTCTTCAGAGGGTATGGGTAATTTACTTAGATCTAAATCTAAGATAACCAAATAAACATCATCGAATTCGTTATTAACATAAGTTCCGTTGTTTAAGATAATGTGCTGTTCTATTGAAAATAGATATTTAAAATTCTCATCACCCAAATCAAGCCCAAGTTCCTCCTTCATTTCTCTTCTGGCTCCCTCTAGGCTCGTCTCCCCGGCCGAAACATGTCCTCCTACCGAAATATCCCAAAGATTTGGATAAGCTTGTTTATCTGAAGCTCTTTTTTGCAATAGTAATTCCCCTTTACTATTTATGATCCAAATATGTACAGCCTTATGTGTTAAACCTTGAGCGTGTGCATCACTAGATAACACTGATTCACCCGTCTTCTCGCCCTTTTCGTCAAGAACATCAAAATATTCAATCATTTGATCTCTATTTCATCTTATTGAAAACCTTGAGCTTTTTAAGTACTAACTGCTTCATTTCTTCCACCCCTTTTGCCATAAATTTGTATGGAGCGAGTTCGTCTGTGCTCATGCCCTTCTCTATTCCCTTTTTATACGCCTGCCTGAGCTCAGTGTTGATGTGGACAATTCTAACGCCAACATCTATTGCTTCTGCAACCTCCTCATCCGTATTGCCTGATGCCCCATGCAAAACTAGTGGAACCTTAACTGCTTTAGCAATTTCTTTTATTCTTTTTATATTTAGTTTTGGCTCACCACTCTTAATGAGTCCATGAATGTTGCCAACTGACGGAGCAAACAAATCCACCATCGTCTCTTCCACAAACTGTTTTGCGTCTTCTGGGGTGGTTTGGGTTGCTTCCGATATACCTTCCGGTATCTCGTCACGAAGCATTGAGCCTGTACCGATAAACCCAAGCTCCCCCTCCACAAGCATTCCTGGATTTCTCTCCCTGGCGTAACTCACCACTTCCTTGGTCATCATTTCATTTTCAAAAAAAGGCTTTTCTGCCCCATCGATAATCACCGCATCAAATTTATTATCTACCGCCTCTTTAGATGCTTCTACCGAGTAAGTATGATCAGCATTAAGATACACAGGCAATCCCTTACCTTGCTCCACTGTCACCAAGGCTCGTATCTCTGCCACTCCCAAGAAACTTCTTTCTTTTTCTGAAACTCCAATTATCACTGGTACTCCCAATTCTGTAGCGGCACTAATTACAGCATTAAACCCTTCTGAGTCAGAAACATTAAAGTGCCCAATGGCCACCCCCTTCTCTTCTGCCCACTCTATCCACTCTTTAAGCATCTTATTTGTCATATTGATTGCTATAATTGTAGCATGCACGACTTTATAGCTGTCGGAGACATTGTCAAAGACACCTTCATCAAGCTCAAGGAAGCGAAGGTAACAAAGATTGATGATGAACACTCTATCCTTTCCATAGCTTTTGGAGAAAAGATTCCTTTTGAGTCAGCTACTGTAGTCCATGCGGTGGGTAACAGCCCTAACGCTGCTGTTGCGGCTGCAAGGCTCGGCCTCTCATCAGCTTTGATATCAAATCTTGGAGACGATAGTGATGGTAAAGATGCTTTAGCCGTCCTTGAAGCTCAAGGAGTGGATGTTGGACTGGTCAAAACCCACCAAGGCAAGACGACTAATAACCACTACGTACTCTGGTATGGAGACGACCGCACTATTCTTGTGAAGCATGAGGAATATCCATACAAATTCCCTGAATTTACAGCCCCCAAGTGGCTCTACCTCTCTTCGTTGGGTGAGAGTACTCTCGATTACCACAACGAACTTCTAGCTTACATAATCCTGAACTCTGACGTACTGCTGGCCTTCCAACCTGGCACCTTCCAGATGAAGCTTGGCACAACCAAACTCAAGGAGATATACAAACATACTAAAATTTTCTTTTGTAATGTTCAGGAAGCCGAAGATATTTTGGGGGTGAAAACTTTGGGTATAAAAGAGTTGATTAAACGTATGCACAATCTCGGACCGAAAATTATTGTTCTTACCGATGGCCACAAAGGTACATATGCATCTTCTGGAGATGAAGTAATCTTCCAACCAATTTACCCAGACGAAAAGCCTCCTTACGAACGAACTGGTGCTGGAGATGCCTTTGCCTCATCAACTGTGGCCGCCTTGGCGCTCGGTAAGAACTTAGAAGAAGCTCTAAAATGGGGCTCGATCAATGCTCAAGCTGTTGTACAAGAAATTGGCGCCCAAAAAGGTTTACTCACTCGTAAACAAATCGAAGACAAACTCAAATCCGCTCCCGAAAGTTTCAACTCAAAGATTTTATAGCTTCAATTATGGCGTTTTTACCCATACCATAGTGTTCTATTAATTCTTCTGGAGTACCAGACTGGCCAAATTCCTCATCAACTCCGATAAACTTCATGGGCACAGGATAATGTTTGGCTAAACACTCCGCCACAGCACTACCCATTCCCCCTCGAATCTGGTGTTCCTCAACAGTAATTATTTTTCCAGTTTTCTTTGCTAGAGCTATGACGGCTTTTTCGTCCAATGGCTTTATTGTAGCTAAGTTCATTACTTCCACCTCTATCTTCCCATCAAGCTCCTTGGCAGCCTGTAGAGCTTTATGGAGAAGTGCTCCTGTGGCAATAATTCCCACAGCTGGTTTGTGGACACTCGGTGTCCACATGGTTTGTGCTTTGCCTATTTCAAAAGGAGTTGCATCTGTAGTCATCACAGGTGTTTTTTCTCTTGCTAGTCTTATGTATACAGGCGTGCCGTTTTTTGCTGCTGCTATTGTGGCCTTCCTTGCTTCTATAGCGTCACACGGGGAAATAACTACCATTCTTGGGATAACTCTAGTGATAGCAATATCTTCAATGGCTTGGTGGGTTCCTCCATCAGGTCCTACTGAAATACCTGCGTGAGAACCCGCAATTTTCACTGGTCTGTTGTTGTAACAAATAGTTGTTCTGATTTGCTCCCAGTTGCGACCCGGGCTAAACATAGCGTATGAGGTAATAAAGGGAATCTTACCCATTGCGGCCATGCCACTTGCTACGCTGGCAAGATTTTGCTCGGCTACGCCAATTTCTACGAATCTGTTAGGAAACTTTTCTTTAAAAAATAGTGTTTGGGAAGATTCTGTTAGGTCTGCACAAAGGGCTACCACCTGTGGATCATTCTCCCCCGCCTTCACTAACCCCTCTCCAAAACCTTTGCGTATAGGAATTTGCTCAACGTCCTTATCAAACATCTTTGTATTAAGTTTTAAATCTTTGTTAAGCATTTTAATACATTATGAATTGAAATGTTGAGGCAATTCCATCAAAGATTCTAGTGGACATCTCTAACCCACATGAAGTAACAGAATACGTAGTCCCATAATACTCTAATACGTAAGCTTCACAGAAGTCACTAACATTTTTATTCTTCATTAGGATTTTCTTGCCAGGCTTATTATCAATCCAAATTTTCTCTTCGCTTACCTTTTCAAAAGATTCTCCTAGAATGGAGATAATTTTTGTTGCATCATCAGCAGTTCCACTTGTAACCCAAATTTCAGTATCTATTTCGGTTATATTTGAAGGGTATAATAACCCAATATGAAGTAATTCTCCTTTCTTCTCTGAGTTAGTAAGGTCCTTTGGAATTAGCCCGTCCGGATGTTTAACTGCAAATCTATAGGGATCATTGCTGTAATTACTCCAACCTTTAATAAAATTAATGGTATTGAAGGTGTGTTGTTCAAGTCTGTATTCTGGGTAATTTTTGAGCTGATCGTTGGGAAGAGGAATGTCAGTAACGGCTTGGTCTCCGGCAGAGTATGCTTTTATAAAACCTTGATGATCTATCGTGGCCCATCCGCGATCAAATGAATATTGAGCGGAATATACTGATCCCAAACCTTCAAAGCCAGGTAGATCATAGCGAATAGGACTCTCTATTTCAAGACCAGCAATTTTAACTCCTTGATCTGTGTAGCTCTGGTCATTTATTTTCCAGCCTACTGGATAAAACAAAGAGAATCCATATTCACTGTTTTGATAAGCCTGCCAGCCTTCTGTATTAACCACAAATTGAGAATTTAAACCAAAAGAAGTCTCCATGGATTGATTTGGGCTAGATCCAAGGGTGTTTGAGATTTCCGTTGGTGAAGGAGTACTTATTTCTTTAACAAGTTCACGGAAAAAAATCACCTCTACAACAAATGAGCCGATAAATATTGCTGCAAAAAACAAACCGGCAATATGCCAGATCAAACCAAGGACAACAGCTGAACCCCCTTCAACTACCATGCCAGAAAAAATAGTGGACCTATGCTTGATCCCTCTCCAGCCAAGTACAAACATGAGTACAGACATGCTTGCGCATATCACCATGAAAGCTAGGAGGCCCAGCATAAATATCAACAAAAATTGAGCATCATTAGTAAACTTAGATCCAGTTGCTGCCATGAAGATTCCAAAAACTGGAACCATTACCATCAAGATGACAGCACTCACTTTTACCAGCCGACTGAGCCACTTAGGCAAGAGACTGTCTTGAAGGGTGCCTTGGTTGGAGCTCAAATTCGGATTTATCTGAGAAATCCGATTAATGACAGAATCTGTATCGGCTCGCATTACAGGCAATAGAAAAAACTTTTTGTTATTTAAATAGAAGTGGAGAAAGACAACATCAGATTTTGCCCAAAAGGCCCCCATGTAAATACTCCACATCATGGCGTTAATGGAATATTTCTCTAGGAAGACAATTGGGGTTACCTTCCTCACAATCTCATAGTTTTGCCGATTTTCAATTCCTATTCTTGAGACATCCTGCAAAGAAAAATTCCTCTCTCGGCCACTAGGATATCGAACATTAACGTTACCATCATCCTTGATTACAACCTGAAAAGGTTTCTTCCACGGCCACAAGCGAATGGATATAAAGAGTACGAGTACGGGCACAGAGGTTACAAACATTAATAAAACAGCCAACCGATTGTCGCTCGAGTAGTTGCCAAAAAAAACTATGGTACTCACAGTTAAGACAAGCAATAAAAATAAGCATGGAATAATAGCATCCAAAAACAAACTGACACGATTGTTAAGCTTATTTATTTCGTATCTGATCTGATTAGTATCCATATTTATTCATGTTCGCTTTTTATTTTACCCCCTAGTGTACGGAGTTCGTGGAGTGCCATTTTAGCTTCCTCTGGATTTGGTGGTTTACCATGCCAGCGGTAATCGCGTTCAAACTCCTTCACTCCCTTACCTGGAATAGTGTGAGCAATTATTACTGTTGGCTTCTCATAAATCGCTTTGGCTTTTTCAAAAGCATCGGCAATCTCTTCCATATTGTGTCCATCTACTTCTATGACATACCAATTAAAGGCGCGCCACTTATCCGAAAGACTCTCTAAGGGCATGATGTCCTCCGTGTAACCGTCTATTTGGATATTGTTTCTATCTATGACAGCCACAAGATTATGAAGCTTGTTTTTACCGGCAAGAAGTATCGCCTCCCAACTCTGCCCCTCATCAAGTTCGCCATCTGACATAAGGCAATAAATTCTCCGACCTGCCCTGAGGGTACTCGAAGGGTCGCCATCCTTGGCATCCATTTTATCTGCAATAGCCATCCCGACAGCTTGCGAGAGTCCAGAACCGAGAGGACCCGAGCTAGTCTCAAGCGTTGGCAAAAAATCTCTGTGAGGATGACCCTGTAAGCGAGATTTAAATTTTCGTAAAGTTTTTAATTCTTTAACTGAAAAATATCCTGCGTGCGCCATCGTTGCATATAAAACTGGACAAATGTGTCCGTTACTCAAAACCACTCTGTCTCTATCCTCCCATTCAGGATTCTTAGGATCATGCTTAAGTGTGTGAAAGTAAAGAATGGTAAAGATATCTGCCATGCCAAGTGGTCCAGCGGTGTGCCCACTTTTAGCTTCAAGGAGCATGTCTATAATAGAAATGCGAATATCGTTGGCAATCTCTTTGAGTTCTATTACTTTTTCGTCAGAAAGGTCCATAAATTCTTAAATTGAGAACCGACCACCAATCTTTTGACTCCCATCTCTCTCAAAATTTGATAATTCTTTTCGTTTATCCCTCCATCTACACTAATAGTTACATTAGGGAACTTATTCCTCACCTCTCTTATTCTATCAAATACATGCTCGTCAAGAGGATGCCCCTGTTCACCGATTTCAGCAATAGACATAATATGAACAAAATCAAAATTTGGGATATTTTTGAAGGCGTCTTCAAGCGATACATTCATCTCTACTCCTAATCCGATTTCTACCTTACTTCTCCATTCTAAAAGCTTTGATGGAATTTTGTGAACAATGACTCTCCTTGCTCCCCTATCAATCCACCTTTCAATAAGCTCTTCAGGATATTCCACCATCAGATGTGTCTCAAAATCTTTGTTCATCGGAATCCAAACATCAGTCTCCAACACATCTAAATGCACTATGGATACTTCTAAGGGAATCTGCGACAATTTCTCTACTAAATCTTGTGCGTTCTCCGGAAGAATGGCCGGTATAATTTCGGACATTATTATTCGTGCGTTACGTGTTCAAATTTAGCTATCCTTCTCACGTGCCTCTCGTCTCCAGGAAATGTTGCTTCTAACCATTCGTGCACTGCTCTCATGGCATCCTCCTCTGTTACAAATCTTGCCCCGATAGAAAGAACGTTGGCATCATTGTGTTCCCTAGAAAGTTTAATTATCGTGTCACTCTCCTCAACTAAAGACCTTCCTCCACCGTAATAAACAGTTGCCCGGACATTCTTGAACCTGTTCGCGATCATGGCCTCTCCTTGACCGGAACCTCCCATGACTATGCCCCGCACATTATTAGGGTTCATGGAGACCTCTCGTGCTACAGCTGGCACAAAGTCAGGAAAATCATCAGCCTCATTGTATTCATTTGCTCCCTTATCCACCACTTCATGTCCAAGGCTTGTGAGAAATGGTATGAGCTTCTGCTTAAGCCCAAATCCGGCATGATCGCTTGCTACAAATATTTTCATTTTATTGCTTGACCAGTTTTAACCACATGATCCACTAGAGTGTGGGTGTACCCCATCTCGTTGTCATACCATGCTAGGACTTTAACTAGATTTCCTCCGACCACACGAGTGAAGGCGAGGTCGGCAATAGAGGCGTGGGCTGCATCTTTGATGTCAGAAGAAACTATTGGTTCCGAGGTAACTTCGAAAATATTCTTCCACCTATCGGTGTGGGATGCATCTGTCATTATCTTATTAACTTCCTCTACTGTTGTATCGCGCTTGGAGATGAAGGTGATATCTGCAATAGAGCCAACCACTGTTGGTACACGGATGGAAATTCCATCAAACTTCCCATCAAGTTGTGTGAGGGCCTTCCCCACAGCAATAGCTGCACCAGTAGAAGATGGAACAATGTTTTGTGCCGCGGCTCTCCCTTCTCGCCAATCTTTTTTATTTGGTCCATCCACTATAGACTGACTAGCCGTGTATGAGTGCACTGTGTTGAGTATGGCTTTTTCTATCCCAAGAGCTTCATCTAAAATTGCTAGCACTGGCGATGCGGCATTGGTCGTACATGAAGCATTGGAAGAAACTTCACAAGTCTCTAACTTCTCTTCGTTGATACCCATAAGAACTGTGGGTCCGATATCTGTACTCATTGGAGCCGTGACCACGACTCTTTTGGCTCCAGCCTTGATGTGCCCATCCGCCCCTTCTTTTACAAATCGCCCAGTCGATTCCACTACCACGTCAATATTTAAATCTTTCCAAGGTAACTTAGTTGGATCTGTTTCGGAGAAATACTTAACTCCATCGAGAGTCAGCTTGCTTTGCCCATAAACAGAATCGAATTTAAGTAGATATTCAATGTTGGCCTTTTCACCCAAATCATTAATAGCCACTACCTCAAGCTCATCTCGTGTTCTTGCAAGTTTATAAAATGCTCGACCAATCCTCCCCGCGCCGTTTATGGCCACTCGTATTTTAGACATAGAAATATTATACCATCCACCTCACCCGTCCTTCGGCCTATTCAGGACACCCTCTCCTGGACGTAAGGAGAAGGTTTGTTTTATTCGATTCAATATCCTTGATATTTTGTCATCAACTTCTTTATTCTTGAACCTGAGAGTTAAATAGCCAAGATCAGAAAAATACTTATCCCTGACATTATCGTATTCTTTATTGGAGCTATGGGATTCGCCATCTATTTCGATAATCAATCGTTTTCTAAAGCAGTAAAAACCGAGTATGTAACCACTAATGCTATGTTGCCTTTTGAATTTAACCCCTAACTTATTATTTCTAAGTTCATTCCAAAGCTTGTTTTCTTGAAGAGTCGATCTCCTTCTCAGTTCCTTTCTTCTGTCAATCAGTTTGGAATTATTGTGAACTCTCATAGTATTTCCCCTCTCCTTACGTCTAGGAGAGGGGCTGGGGGTGAGGTCACTTAATTATAGTCCTATTTTAAAGCCTCTTTTGTACACAATACCTTTTCCTCTTGACAAATAGATTAAACTATGCTAGTCTTAGAAAAGAGGTTCCATACATAGGTTTCCTGCAGTCCAGCTCAAGGGGGTCGCATGGACATCGACATCATTGTTTCTTTCTTCTCATTCCTGATGGCCGGAATCTCTGGCCTGATGGTTGAGAAGAAAAAGTACTCGGCTGCAGTTTCATTTGGCTTGTCCGCCATCATCTTGGCGATTCTCATCAGCTGAGTGACTTGTTGTGCCCCCGGCGCGCAGAAATGCACGCCTTTTCGTTTATTCCCCCACTCCAGAAGGAATACTCGGAGCTGTTGGTTCAGGTTTATCCTCATCCCCGCCTTGACTCGGCGAGGCAGGCTTTTTAACAGTTGCGCTATGGCCATCGACTTCGTAGGAAGTATTTTGAGCTTCAAAGAAGTTCACGAGCTCATATACATCTGTGGCAGTAGACATCCACTTGGCTGGATTTGTGGCGTTGTAGAATTTAGGTAAGCCAAGTTCTTCCATGCGCCTGTCAGCTACATATTGTACGTACTGATTTACGTACTCGGCGTTAAGTCCAAGGATACCTTGCGGGAAGAGATCCTTGTTGTATGTCGTTTCCAAATTCACCCCCTCTACAATGATGTCACGAATTTCGTTAGCAAAATCTTCTGTCAAAAGTTCTGGGTTCTCCTCCAAAATATTGTGGACCAAGTTGATACCAAACTTGAGATGTAGAGATTCGTCACGCAAAACCCAGTTAATCATTGAGCCGAAGTTACGGAGCTGATTACGCTGACGGAATGAGAGTGCCACCATGAAGCCCGAGTAAAACCAGATACCTTCCATCACAATATTCGTCGCAACTAAGTTTCTGATGAAGTCCTTCTTACCATCTGTTGTCTCAATAGCCAGAGTGTCCTCCGTCATCCTCTTCATGTACTTATTTATGTAAGCTTCTTTAGCCACCATTGAAGGCACAGAGAGGTGTAGACTGAAAATATTTTCTCTATCGAATGGGAAAGTTTCCAAAACATATTCAAAAGCCACGCAATGATTCGCCTCCTCCCACATCTGTTTGGCAAGATACAAATGACACTCTGGTGATTTTAAATATGGATAAATCCCAAGTGCTATCGAGCGATTGACAATAAGTTCGGCTGGGTTGAAAAAGGCCATCAGAAACTTAACCGCGTGCTTCTCATCCTCCGTCATCTTTGCCCAATCATCCAAATCTTCTTTGAGGGCTATCTCATGTGGAAACCACGTGTTTCTGACCGCCTGATTATACAGATCATATGCCCACTGATAGCGCAGTGGGTGCAGGCTCATGTCGTCTGGTGAGGGTTTTCCAATTAGCATACTTTATTGACAATCGTCGCATATATTAGCATCTGCAGGATTTTCTGGCATATGGATGACTAATTTTGGTTTAGAAACTAAGACTTCTACTTTTTGCATTTCGCGTGGAGCAACCTTCGTTCCTGTCTCTGGTTCAACAATTTCTATGAGTTTTGGTTGAACAGCTGGTTTGTCCCAAGCTGGTGGTTTGGAGACTTCCACTTCTACCACAGGAGTAGAGGTTGATAAACCCGAAAAACCTCTCTTACCCAAAGCTGTGGCCTTGTTTACAGCAACAGTCGATTGCTCTGCCGTGTGACGAGGCTTCATGTGTAAGTAGTAGGTGGTCTTTACTCCTTTCTCCCAAGCTGTCTCATAAATTTTCATTGTCTCATCGATATCACGAGTCTCAAGATACATGTTGCGAGAAAGAGCCTGATCCACCCACTTCTGCGCTCGTGCTGCCACTTCTATAAAGGCTAGAGGAGAGGTGGTAAAAGAAGTTTTATATACGGCTTTGACGTGATCTGGAATTTCCGGTATTCCAGAGATGTCACCCTGATACTCTATTATTCGTCCTTTGACCTTATCCCAAAGGTCCATATTTTTGAGATCCCGTACCAAATTGTGATTAATGTCCAAATACTTACCACTAATTTTGTTTCTGGAGAAAACTTGAGAGAAACGGGCATCGATACCCGGGACAGTCCCCACCACTAGTCCAATATTTGCGTTCGGTGCAACAGCCATGAGAGTAGCATTTCTTATTCCACTCTTAACTTTTTCACGGAGAATGTTCCAGTCTAATCCTCGGTGATGACTCGTCTTGTCTACAGTTAACGGCTTACCTCTCCTCTCTTCTAAAATCTCGAGTGTATCTATAGGTACCATCCCCTTCGACCAGCGCGAGCCCTCAAAGTTTGGATACGAACCTCTCTCACGAGCAAGATTTGCACTCTCGTCAATTGCCATATAAGAAACAAATTCAAAAATTCTGTCTGCAAAGTTGTGAGCGTGTTCCGAGTCATAAGCGAGACCCAGTCTTTCAAACACATCAGCTAGCCCCATCACACCCAAGCCCACAGCTCGGTTAGCTTTGTCTGAACGTTCAGCCTCTGGCACCGAAAGCTTGTTGATATCAATAAGGTTGTCGAGTTGACGAACTGCCAAACGTACAGATTCCTCAAGTCTCTGCCAACTGACCTCCTTCTCTCTCACATGGGCAGCTAAATTTAAAGAAGCTAGGTTACAAACAGCAATGTTGTCTCTATCTTGAGGGAGGCAAATCTCCGTGCAGAGATTCGACATATGAATCGTTCCTGTATTGTTGTTCAAGGCTCTCAAATTTATAGGATCCTTCCACGTTATCCATGGGTGAGAAGTGGTCTGCAAAGCCACAAGCATCTTCCTCCAGAGTTCCCTAGCAGGCATCTTCCTCCAAGCTCTCATCTCCCCTCTCTCGGCCTTCTCTATATATGTGTTATAGGCCTTGGAAAAGACTTTACCGTATAACTCATTCAAATCTTTGGTCTCTGCAGGGTCAAAAAGATACCAGTCTTCCCCAACCTGCACCCGCTTCATGAACTCATCTGAGATGTAAGCGGCGGTGTTGGCGGTCCTCATGCGGAGATAATCGTCACCTGCATTATGCTTCCAATCCAGAAATTCTAAGAAATCTAGGTGCCAGTTTTCCATATAGAAGCAGAGAGCACCCTTCTTCTTTCCTCCTCTTTGGATTGCTCTAATAGCAGTGTCTATGACTTTGGCAAAGGTTGTCGGACCCGTTGAAGCTCCACCGAAGTTTGATTTGAGTGGAGAGCCTGCCGCACGAAGCTTGGTGACAGATGCACCAAGTCCACCAGAACCTTTGGAGAGAAGCATCACGTCGGAAACAGATTTAGCGATGTGCTCCATGTCGTCATGTATTTCAAGAAGAAAGCAATTAGACAATGATGAGCGTACAGTTCCTGCGCCGAGGTTTGTCGAGCCTCCAGCAATATATTCGTGTCTGCTCATCTTGTCATAAAACCTGATAGCCCAAGCAGTGGGATCAACTTCGTTATATGAAAGACCCATAGCAATGCGCATGAAGATGTATTGAGGAGTCTCGAGAGGTTTTTGATCCTGATCTTTCATGCCGTAACGATTCATGAGGCCATCGAGTCCCGAATATATAAAAAGTTCATCCCTTTCAAGATTCAAAGCTTTGGAGAGACGTGGTAGATCAAATTTTTCTATCATGTTGGGGTGAAGTCGTCCTCCTGCCACTCCCTCTTCTATAAATTTGACGAAACTTTCCCTGTGTTTAGCTTCTAACCCATTTCTATCATCCGAGTTATACCAACCAACCACCTTCTTATATATAGTTTTGAGCAAGAGTCTCGTCCCTATTTTGTCAAAATCAGGATCTTCCTTAATATTTTGAATGGAAGCGTTGATGGTGGCCTGATCCATCTCGTCAGTAGTAATACCATCATAAACAGTTAGACGAGTGTCATTAGCAATCTGGATAACTTTAGCGATAGGGTCCGGAAGACCCTTTGTCTCGCGTTCTATAGAACGGTTGATGTAATCAGCGTTCCATGGTTCTTTAGTGCCGTCTCGCTTGGTTACATGAATGACCATAAAATAACTATCGGTATCAATATTGTATAGAAAAAAAGGTTCTAAAAGTGTGGATAACCAACTTACTTTTCATTACAAAGATTTTGTCACAAGTGTAAAGACTCCCCCAAAAATATGGCCCAATCTGGGCTTTAAAAAGCGCTCTGTCTCCTAGAATTTATTGCCCTGTCGAGAGGATTTGACCGACATCTAGTCCTGCCGTGTCGGAAAATCCAGAGGGTATCTCGAGCACATATTTTATCTCGCTTGGTGGATAAAAGATATGAGGATAGCTCTCTTTCGTGACCCCCTTACTTATGCCCACAACACGTTTTACATCATCAATCCAGACCATATCCAAATCGAAATTCATATCCTTCATCCAAAAACCATACTTTGCAGGAGTATCAAATATAAAAAGCATGCCCTCGCCGTTGTTAAAGCTTTTTCGTCCCGAAAGACCTCGCCCCCGTCCTTCTGGAGTATCAACAATTTCTGCACTTAGACTCGTCTCACCAATTTTTATTTCTATTTTTGGCCCACAGTTGCAATTATTTGGCAAAAATTTGAAAGAAAGCACCAAAACAACGACAGCTACAACTAGAATCACTATCTTCAACTTCATTTATCAAGTATAACAAAAACTCCCTTACGGGAGTTTTTGTGTGAACATTGGCCGAGGCCAATGTTACATCGGACGACGATTCATCCCTGGAGCGCGAGGTTCCAATGGGCGAGCCACGTTAACCGTGAGCTTGCGACCTTCGAAATCTACACCATTCCACATGTTGATTGCGGCATTACCCTCATCTTCAGTGGACATTTCTACGAAACCAGAACCCTTAGAGCGACC
>JBBUBA010000004.1:0-17392 GCA_038058485.1 Patescibacteria group bacterium
CTTCGTCTGTGCCGAGTCTAGCTATGCGTATGCCAGTACGCACAAGACCCTGCTCAACAACCGCTAGCCTCTCTTCAAGTTGAGTACGTGATTCGTCAAAACTCGATTCTTTAGCGGCGGCTCTATCTTTTGGCTTCCGACTTATGAAAGAGGTAATTCCATTTCCTTTACCTGAGCCAATGACAGCTGGGTCGTAAGGTACCACGATGAAGAAATTTTTCGTCATGATGTTTGTTGATTCGGTGAAGCTCTGGATGAACTCGATGTACTCTCTTGTTTGCAGTTTCATTAGGCTATTGGTTTGAAGTTTGCTTTGTTCCTCCAAGAGGTCAAGATATGGTCTGATGTCTAGTTTTCTAGATTGAATAACAATTTGGACAGAAAAATCTAGGGAATTAAGAAAATCTTGAAATTGTAGGAGGATAGCGTTCTTCTCATCCTCTGATTTGAGTGAAAAATTTAAAGATGAAGCCAGAAGAATGGCGCGCATACCACCATTCTTTTCAATGATGATTCCATCACGGACTTCTTTTATAGGTACGAAAGATTGAGTAGGAGCAGAGGAGACCATTATCTTATTATAGCGTAACTATGATTCATCTCGGGTTATAGGGTTAGATTGATTCTTAACATCAAGCTCAAAGGTTAGATCCTTTAATTTGGAACCAGAAAGTTTAGGGACTGTTAGCTGTTGAAGTGAGCCCGTGCCTGTGGCCACAGCTTCCTCCTTCTTCTCATTTGTTCCCTTCTTCCATATATAAAGTTTGGAACCAATATGGAATTTGATGAAATCCTCAACAAGGAGAGCAAAGGGCCTGTCATTAACTTTAAAAAAGGCTAAAGCGGCGCCGAGCATTATCACGGGGATAGATAGTGGTATAGCAATGATTTTTGGTAAGAGACTAAAAAGTACGGCAGAGATACCCAGAGCTCCCCCAATGTAGACGAACTGCTTAAAAGTTAGGGGCCCAAATATTTTGTCTTCAACTTCTATATATTGAGGTACCTGGAATCTCATGAAGTGGTAGTAAGTAGTAAGTAGTAAGTAGTAAGGGTGGGGTTCATACGAGTGATTTGGTTTTCGTTATGAGTGCATTCAGAAGTCTTTGAACTACAACGATTTGCATCTCCATCTTAGCAAATGCTTCGGGGGTTAAGTATCCTACATCTCTTGCTATTAGCATTTGATTTTGTAGTTCTGCCAACGACCCGAGGGAGATAAAGTAAAACTGAATTTTCTCTTTCTGCGAACTACGATTGAATCCTTCCGAAATATTTGATGTTATCGACACGGCAGCTCGGCGGATTTGATTTGTTAAACCAAACAGCTCGTCCTTTGGGAAACTTTTAGTGACTCTGTACACTTCTATGACCAAGGCATGAGCTTCTTGCCAAGTCTTCAGGTCTTTAAAAGATTTTATAGGGGGATTCTCCATACTACCTACTGCTTACTACCTACTACTCCGCGAGTCTGTTATGTCGGCTCGCGGTACGGGTCCTTACCCCCTTCATAATGATGCTTATTGTCAGGAATACTTGGCACAAGTTTTTTTCTTTCTTCAAAAGTTAGCGCCACTTTGGCTTTTTCATTTGGTACAATCATCGGCAAATCATTCTCAACTGTGACACTAGGGGCCAAAGATGTTTGTTGTGCTGATTTAACCTCTGGCAAAGATTTAAGACTTGGTTCTACCTCTTCAGTTGTAGGTAGAAATTCTTTTAGTGGAATGAAAACTTTAGCCGATATCTTATCAGCTACGCTCATGGCCATGTTCCAAGACAACCCTACATTACCCTCTATATTATTTCGGAGATTCTTGGATAACTCCATTCCTGCAAGAACAAAAATAATTTCGTTTTCTAATGCAGTACTCTGTTCGGCAGAAAGATTATTTTTTTGGACAATCTCATTAACAACTTGAGACCAGACTTTCTTGCTAAGAGCCTCCCTGACTTCCTTAGAGGATCCTTCGATTTTTTTCTTAAGTGTTTGTAAAGAATCTTCCATAATTAAGGTTTAGTTTCCGGTTTGGTGGCCCCACCTGTGGCACTTGCCCCCTTGTCGCCACTGGTATCACTACTTGGCTCCTCCCCCGCCTCATCTTTTTTTGGTAAGTCTCCCTCCGCACGCAATAGTTCCTCTATCACATCCTTTACTGGTTTTTTATTTTTTCTTAGCTCTGCTGCTGCTTGTTTGTCTGCTCTACTTGCTACTAATACAGGATTCCATGGTTGTCTTCCAAATCCCGTGCTGGTAAGTGTTTTGGCGTATGCCTCCTTCCTTCTATCTCCCGCACTCTTGTTGTCTTTCTTTACTTGGGCAATTCTTGCCTTTACGGCCTCTTTGTTTTTCATGAATTCTTCGATCTCTTCAGATGATTTTTCTTCCTTAACCATTTCCTTTCTGATGATTTCCTTTGCTCTATCGTCATCAGTGACTCCCTTCAAGTCATCTACTTTCATTTTTGCCTCTTCAATTTTTTCTTTTTTGTATTGATCTGCTGTGCTTATGTCCGAATAAGACATTCGGGAATTTCGAAGTTCCTTTTCAGCTCTTGATACTAACTCAGCTTTGATATCTGGAGGTAAAGTATCATTTGCCTGCAGCTTGAATAACGTATCATCTGCTTGTTGCATCTTGAATCGACGCTTATCCTGCTCTGCAATCCAGCCTTTCTTAAATTCTTCGCTATTGGTATCAGAGTCCTTAGCCATTTCTACACCTTGCACAGCTTCATCGACTACGATATCTGATGGTTTGAGAGATTCACCGTACTCTTTCTGTTTTTTAGCGGCTTGTTTGAAGTCTTCGGCAAATCCTCCACTCTGTGCCTTGCCGGCATTTAGGGTTCCACCTAGGGCTGAACCTCTAAGGTCAAAACTTTGTTTGGCTGTTTTGCGTCCAGCAGCCAATCCAAGTCTTGCCATTGCGCCACTAACTCCACCTTTCTCTTCCATTCTTTTAAGTCTTTCACTATCACCCATCGCTGACCCAGCTGCTCCGAGGGTTTTTCGACCTAGTCTACCTGCCAATCCGAAGCTTGCTCCTCCTGCCTTGCCGAGAGCCCATTTGTTGAGACTAGCTACCCCACCTCCCGCCTTGTCAGCTACACCCTTGGATATGAGAAGCGTAGCAATCAAAAATGCGATTATGACAATGAAATTTACCAAAAGTGGTATTGCGTCAGCGGCTCCACGAATAGCGTTGGCGAAACCATCACTTCCGGCTGCCCCCCCCATATTCAACTCTTGTATGATGGAGATAGTGACCCACATTAAAAGGAAGTAGATTGGTGCGAAGAAGGCCTGACCGGTAAGAGCCTTCCACCACTGGTCTCTGTAACTGCTAAGAGCCGGTAGGATCATGCTTATAAACATCAAAGGAGACAGGATTATTACAAAGATAAGCACTACATAGCGGATAATGAACATTATAGCTATAGCGAAGAAGCTGAAGGCTGTGATGAGGAAGACCACCGAACTCATGATAGCGGTTGTAAATATGCTTGTGCCGGAAGAGAACCCTGCACTTCCCAATTGGTACAAAGCTTGAACTCCAAGGGGCTTAATTACGCTGTTTGAGAGCCCCGCTTCTAAGAATTTACTCAACTGGGCTTGGGGGGCAATGGCGCTGTAGAAGGTTAGAGCCAACAGGTTAGCTACGTCAATAATTACCTTAGTAAAGAACATACTGAAGTTTATAAGGATTGCCGCTACC
The DNA here is from genome assembly GCA_038058485.1 of Patescibacteria group bacterium. Taxonomy (GTDB): domain Bacteria; phylum Patescibacteriota; class Minisyncoccia; order Phycocordibacterales; family Zambryskibacteraceae; genus JAIFWN01. The sequence goes on from JBBUBA010000004.1 coordinate 3,719, forward strand.
ACCATCCTCACAATCATCCTCTGGGTATCTTTGCCTTGGCCGATGATAAGCATGATGGATGAATATAGGAGGACAAAAATGAAGGCCATGTTGGCAAGATCACGGATAGTTGTCCACGCCACATTTATCGCCGGAAGGGCGGTAAAATTATCTGTCATTTGTACTACAGTGAAATATATGGACGCGTTCAAAATAACTCCCGAGAGCATCAGGATCAGACTAGTGATGCCCATCAATGCATAGCCTAAAGGAGAGAGAACCCAACTAGCCAAATTGAATGTGACCCCAAGTGCTCTTTGAACAAAGTTTCCTCCGCTAGTGTTGCCATTATTGGTGTTGTCTGTGTTTATTGGATTTGTTTCCGTTTGACTTCCACCACTTCCACCACTAACACACGGCGCATTTCTAATTACTGCACCTCCTTGACCCGCGGCTATATATGTGCAAGGTTCTGTTGGGTTTTCAGGGGAGGCAGATACTTTGGTTATCGGGCCAAAAAACCCTACAGTTATCAAAAATATCAAAATATGAGGTAAAAACTTTTTCATTGTTGAAATCCAAAGGGTGTCACCATTATTGTTTCCGAACAGTTAGTAGCACTGACATAGTTACCACCCGAATCATAAACACTCGCTCGCATACTTTTCACGCCAGGAGTCAGATAGGTTATACCAAACGAGGTATTGGCACTTCTGTTTTTGAGGGCCAGTGTGTCTACTTCATCACCTTCCCATCCATATGCTGTTCCACTTGGATAAGTGCTGTCGACATACCAAAAAGTTTCATTCCCTACCCCGGCAACTGTATCTATTGGGCTACATGATATTTGGTCTGGTATAGGGATTGGAGGAGTCGAGGTGGCATTACCATCTGGGTCAGTATAGGGAGTCGTCGTGGTAGCACTTCCTGGATCAATGTCAGGAGGAGGGATATCATTTATGGCAGCAATATCTGGGTTGTTGCATTGTCCTATGGCGTCACTAAATCTTTGCAAATAAGCACTCATGTTTCGGGCGTTTCTTACGAGTATTCTCTGGCTTCGTTGGTTAGATCCGAGAAATCCAATCTGAAGGTCCCCATCCTTTGCGAGCGATTCTAATATTTTACCGACAAAGTCTGAGTATTTACTGAGGACACGCAACGGCTGGTCCCATGCTCTTGCGTCATATCCTGATATTGTAGTAACAAGGTTATCAAAATCTGAAGACATCCTGATGATCTTGTTTCTCCAAAGGTTTGCATCGTCTTCATGGAATCTGTTTGCTGAGATAAACTTGAAAAACACGCCCAGGGAGTTTATGGTTGTTGCAATATTTTTGCATATCGGTATGAAGAAAGGCGAGTTGGTTGCATTTTTTGATCCAATACAATTTGCATTGCTTGGTGGGAGGCTGCTATCCTTTGTGCCGTTGTGGCAGATATTGAGTTCACCGTCTCCATCTGTGTCATATCCATCTGGGATCTTGTCACCGTCCACATCTATCACCTCCTCTCTACTGGCTGTAGATGAATTATCTGCAAACACACCGTTCTCACTGAAGACATAACGGTTGAGAAGGCCAGAAAGAAAGGCGCTCGCCAGAGCATCTATGTCATCAGCGCTAATTAACTTGTTTAAACCAGAGGCAAAGGAGTTGTTAAGCTGGGCGCTTATTACAGAGCCTGGAGTTTTAACAGGACCTTCCTTAAGACAAACGCCTGGCTCTTTGTCAGGATCCCAGCCGGCAGCTAAATAGCCTGCTACTCTCGGATCTTTTTCGTCATCAACGTACCATTCGTATGCTTCATCCGGCACTGCAGGATTTGGTAGCACACAATCTTTCCAACTTAGGAACCCGCTGTTTGCTTGTTTATCTTCACTAGCATCGGTATTTGCAGTGTAAAGCTCTGTTCTTATATTTGAGTCTAAAGCAAGATACGACCCATAGGGGTTATTGCCGTCCTCCTGTGTTACCTTTATCCACGCTTCCCACCCACCTTCGTCAAAGTCTTGATAAAAATTATCAAGGTTCACTCCTATTTGTTCTAAAGTACACTGAGGCCGAGCGGATTCTTGGGTGTACTGTCTTACGAGAGCTAGTCTCACTTGTGCTTGGAAAGGGGAACATAGGAAGCCGACCCCGCTTCGACCTATCGCATCTCCCACTACTCCACTGGCGATATCGCCAAAGTATTTCTTTGTGTCAGTGATATAAGCTGGGTTACCGTCAAATCCACTGTTGGCCCACTTGATGGTAGATTGGACCATGTCGTCTACTATTTTATTTGCGATGGATTTACCGACCGTCGTCAGTATGAATTTAATAATAGTTGGGATACTTTCAAGATTTATGTCTCCGATACCCAAGAAGGCTTGTGCTCTTGGGGCAAAGGTTGGGGCATATGCGATGGGCAGAACAAGGGAAAGAGCAAATGCAAAGATTACCAAACGCTTCCCGAATAATACTTTCAATTTATATGCCATTTTTTAATAATATTGCAATTATTTCATTTACAATCATTTTCTCCTCCCCGATACTTTTGTTCAAAGCAATTGCTCCAGAAAAAGCGGTAATCGAGTCTTTATCTAATTCTGAAATTGATTTCATTCCCGAGGCGGTTGAAAGGTAATTGTTAATGAGTTTTGTATGAGCTGGGGCAAGCAAGGCTGGAACAGGGATATCTAAGAATCTCTTGGCGGCATTCTCATAAGCAACGCCAACAGCCCCGGCAAGTTTATAAAACTTTACATCTAATATGTCACTAACCCCATTACTAGCATAAATATTATTAATAATTTTTATGCGCTCAGTTTCTATTTTGGTCGTGATCTCGTCATAGGATATGAAGTTGTTTTTTGAATTAGTTACCAATTTAATTTCAGCAGGGCTAATTTGTGGAGAGGTGGCCAGGCTTGGAACCATGTCCACGTATTTCTCCGCCAGATTATCCAAGCTTTCTTTTGTGACCGAACCAGCATTAGCGAGATTTAGATAATCAATTATCATCTGTCTTCCTACTAGGTCTGTGGTGGTGAGTCGTTCTTCAGTCGTTGTGCTCACTGGATTGCTTAGATTCGCTTCGGAAGTTGGAATGTAAGTATCTGTGTCTTGCCCCGGTTTATTTTCCACCGATACGAGAGATGCTTCTGCGGGGTTGTTCCTGTCAAATTTTAGCCAAGTGGCTCCCACGATAAGTACAACCGAGAGCAAAAGGGCCGAGATGATGCGGGCTCGCATGTTGTGTAAATTATAGCAGAGCATTGAGCCATAATTTAGTTGTTTACTCATGTAAGTGGATACAAGAACCTTGATAGAAAATATTATCAAGGTTTACACAAGTTTTGAGGCTATTTTGCTCCAAATATCCAGAGGTGTATCTTCCGCTCGGATGTTTGGATTAAGTCCCAAACTCTTAAATGTTTCAAAAACCTTATTTTTGGGAAACAAGTTACTTAAGTTTGAAGAGAGTTTTTTGCGTTTGGAAGCGAAGCCAGCTTTCAAAAGCTTGAAGAAGTCTTCTTCGGGTAATTTTTCAAAAAAATCTTTAGAAATATTCTCAATTAGCAATATTGCCGAGTCTACCGTTGGAGCGGGAGCAAAAGATCCGGCCAAAACTTTCTCAATGAATATTGGCTTCCCGTAAACTTTTATGGAAATCGATAAGATACTTTCTTTACCCTGAGCTGAGTCGAAGGGTTTGCTTTTTTTGGCTACGATTCTTTCTGCAACTTCCTTCTGCACAAGCAATACAATTCTTTCAGGTTGATGCTCTATTGATAAAAACTTTTTGAATATGGCACCAGTAATGTTGTAAGGAATATTGGCAATGAGCTTATAGCTGTGAGCTTCCAGCTTGCTAGTCTCAAACTTAAGAATATCTCCATGGATTAATTCGAGTTTTCCATTTTTCATTTCTATTTCAAATTTCTCTTTCAACTCTTCTACCAATCCATCATCCTTCTCTATTGCTATCACCTGACAGCTAGTAGCTAGTAGCTTTTTCGTCAGGGCTCCCTGACCTGGACCGATTTCTAAAACTGTATCTGTATTTTTGATATCTCCAGCTCTAACGATAGAGTTTAGTGCCTTCTCCGACTTCAAAAAATGTTGCCCAAGTGATTTCTTAGCTATCATGTCTGTAAATCGTGAAGAAGAATTTTTCTAGTGATAATACTTTCTAGTGATTCTTCAGCAAATTTTTTATATTTACTCTTGTTTTCAAACTGTCCAAGAATAATCTCTGTTTTGCAGAGTTCATTCTGCCCATTTTCTACATACTCATCCCAACTCGACCTTCCCAGTGTGGACACTCGGTGTCCACGTCCATGTGCTTTCCCGTTTAGATTTATATAGGCGCTCAGGTGTAAGAGATATTCGTTTGAATCGATGTGTTTAGCCCCAAATTTTCCTTGGAAAAGCGCCCCTATTCGAGCATATTTTGTATTGAAATACTTGGAGTACCCCATTCCAAGTTTATGCATGAATCTTTCTATCCCTCTCTCACTTATTTGCCTAAGTATGAAATGAAAGTGGTTTGGGTTAACGCAATAGGCTATTAATTCCACCAATTTTGTCTCAGGTTTCGTGGACACCGAGTGTCCACGGTTCAGACTGCCCAAGATATTTGGCGTATTAAACTGTCTGATGCCACTGAAAAACCGGTCCAAATCTCTAGGGTCAGTGAAAATATCTCTTTTATCAACAGCGCGATTGTATATGTGGTACAGCTCACCTTCAACTAGAGATATATTTCTCATAAATGAATAATAACATTTTTTACGCATGTGGACACTCGGTGTCCACAGTAGAATTTCAAGGTTTAAAAGTCTATATCAAATAATATATTCTTGCGTTTCTCGGGCCTCAGAACATCTCCCTCCTCCCAATCTACCTCTTCGGTCAATTCTTCAGGAATGTCGAAGATGAATTCAGACGGGATGTTTACCCTTCTTTCTCCAAAGATAGTACGGACTTGAGAGTATGAGAGAAAGATTTTTTTTCTCGCTCGGGTGATGGCCACATAAAAAAGTCTTCTCTCCTCCTCTGCCTCTTCTGGCGAGATACTATTTCTGGTTATTTTTTCATGGGGGAAGAGACCATCTTCAAGTCCTGAAACGAAAACTACATCAAACTCTAGCCCTTTTGAAGCATGTACTGTCATAAGCCTTACCCCACTTCTCTCCTCCTTGAGCTCATCTTGATCACTTTGAAGCGCGGCATCAGTTAGAAATGTTTCCACACCAACCTCTGGGGGGAGGTGGTCGTATCTTGTAGCAAAAGCCACAAGTTCGTAGGCGTTTTCTAACCTATCCAGCTCCTCATCCCCTCCCGATTTCCACTCTGCCTCAAGCCCACTTGATTTTATAATGTAGCTTACGACCTCACTCGGTTTTGCTTCTTTAGTTTTTGCCCCAATGTCCGACAAAAGTTTTTTAAAATCTGCAATTTTCTGTCTTGTGCCGGCGGGGAGAGAGTCAATGTCACCCACAAAAAGTTTGGCTACTGTAGTCTTGCCGATACCTCTAGTCGGCACATTAATAATTCGTTTCAAGTCAGATAGGCAGTCTGGGTTTAGGCCAGCCCTTAAATATGAGAGGATGTCCTTGATCTCTCTTCTTTCAAAAAATCTAGTTCCCAAAAGTTGATATGGAATTTTGTGACGAATAAAGGCTTCTTCCAAAACCCTGGACTGGAAATTGGCCCGATAGAGTACGGCCAAATCTTGCGGATTTTTACCAGTATTTATAAGTTCTAAAGATTTTGCGGCAACAAACTCTGCTTCAGACACTTCGTCAAAAGCACTAAGAACACCTATTTTATCCCCTTCAGAATTACTGGTAAACAAATTTTTCTCCACTCTAATTTTGTTCTTCTTTATGATGAGGTTGGCTGCTTCTAAAATGGTTTTAGTCGAGCGATAGTTTTCTTCAAGCAAAATGATTTTGGCTTCTGGGTAATCCTTTTCAAACTTTAAAATATTTTGAATGTCTGCTCCACGCCAGGAGTAAATGTTTTGGTCGATGTCTCCAACTACGGCAATGTTGTGCTCTTTCCCCACTAGTAATCTGACTATTTCATACTGGACCTTGTTGGTGTCTTGGTACTCATCTATGTGCACATAGACCCAAATTTTTCGGTAATGTTCCCGGACAGAATCATTTGTTCGAAGTAATCTCACAGTTTTCAAAAGTAAATCATCGAAGTCGAGGGCATTGTCTCGCTTTAAAATATTTTCGTACTCACGCCAAATATCGGCCACTACCGAAGTAAAATACCCTCCTTCGGCATGTTCTGCATATTCACTGAAGGTGGTGTCTCTCCCCTTTTCTTTAGAAATAATTCCTAGGATTCTTTCTGGTTCGTGAGTTTTAGGATCTAGCCCCGCATTTACGAGGGCTTCTTTAACAGCGCGTTTAGAATCATCTTTGTCGAATATCGCGAAGTGTCTTGGGAGCCCAAGTCTCTGGCTGTTTTCCTTCAAGATATGTACCCCGAGAGAGTGGAAGGTTGAGACGAAGGGGCGCTCTTCCATAGAAACGGGTCTGTTCAAGGTTTCGTCCTCACCAAGCATCTTGCCCACCCTCCCTCTCATTTCTTTGGCAGCTTTGTTGGTGAAGGTAATAGCAAGAATTGAAGATGGAGCCACCCCTTTACGTATTAAATGTCTAATTCGCTCAGCTATAGTCTTGGTTTTTCCCGCCCCAGCTCCCGCTAATATCAAAAGTGGCCCAGTGGTTACCTCCACTGCCTCCTTTTGTTTAGCATTTAGGCCACCAAATGACATCCACTCATCATACACAGCTTATCCATACAAGACCACATTTAACTCTTCCACAGTAAGCTTAGCTCTGGTATAATAGACGGTACGACAGCAAAGTAGTTACGGCCGTACGGAATCCTAGAAATTTAACCCATCGTTTATAAAGAGGTTTTCTGAGTCTTATTTTGGAAAGTCGATACGGGGGAGCCTCTTCATCGGCCTTTTTGTATTGATGACCTTGGCTGGAACGGGAGTCATAAGAGCCCAAGGAGATAGACTTTTACGTGAACCTAAGATTGTGAGTTCCCAAAACTCTCAAACTATTGAACTTTTGAAGGGCCATCTAAACTTGAGCTCTTCGTTTAGCCTCGGTAATAAAGTTGCCGTGGTGGATAATAACGCCCTCGTAGCAGAAACTCCGGTTAGTGGTGACACCTTTACCGAGTTTGGTATAGCTGGAAGTGGCCAAATTTCCACTTATATAGTGCGCCAAGGAGACTCACTCTCGGTTATTGCCAAGATGTTCGGAGTGTCAGTCAACACTATTGCCTGGGCCAACGATATTAAAGGAGGGCGTATTGCTCCGGGGCAGAGTCTTGTCATCCTCCCTATTTCAGGGGTTAAGCACATCGTTTCAAAGGGAGACACCATTCAATCTATTGCTAAAAAATATAATGCAGATGTTACTGATATAACCTCATATAACGGCTTAACCTCAAGTTCGAAGCTTGCTATTGGAGACGAAGTGATAGTGCCAGACGGGGAGATAAAGTCAGTCTCTGCCAGTGCTCCAGTGTATTCCGGTTCTAATTCGACTGTGGCATCAGGCTACTTCATCCGTCCGGTGCAAGGTGGCAGGAAGACTCAAGGCTTGCATGGACACAATGGCGTTGATCTCGGAGGATTACCTATTGGTACTCCTGTCCTTGCCGCTGCCGATGGTGTTGTGATTGCGGCACGCTCGAGTGGGTATAATGGCGGTTACGGTCTTTATTTAGTTATTTCACACAGTAACGGCACTCAAACCCTCTACAGTCATCTCTCGGCTGTGAATGTTTCTACCGGAGAAAGAGTTGACCAAGGTCAGATTGTTGGTAGACTCGGCAACTCTGGCAAGTCCACCGGCCCTCACCTCCATTTCGAAGTCCGCGGCGCAAGAAATCCGTTCTAAGCTTTGGCTTAGAAAGTCCTGAGCTAGTAAGCGAAGGGCATTCTAACTTTAAATATTAAAAAGTCCCGACTGAAATCGGGACGGTGCTCGGTTACGCAGGAACGGTGGCTGTCTGATCGAGGTAGTATTCCCACGCTTCTTCGAGCACGGTCAGATCGTAGAAAGTCGGAGTGGTACCCTCTCCGTGTTCACAGAAGTTACTGATGGCCTCCCTAATTGGGTTGCCATCGTGTTTTGTTGCCAGCTCGGGGTGACTTTCCCAGAAGCTCCAGTCCGAAGCGGTGGACTCGAAAACGAGCTTGTGGTATTCCCTCGCCAGTTCGAGGATCCTCTTGATGAACTCCGACTTTTTCATCTGCTCCTTCATTTCTTTCCTCCGGATGTCTGATGGTGTGGGGTGAAATATCTTAAGTCTGGGCTGACAATATTCTTTGTTATTTTGTTTGTCAAACCTTACATATCAAATTTCTTTGGTCTATACTCGACGGCTTCGAGGATGTGGTCGCGAGTAATTTCTTTGGAGCCCTCAAGATCAGCGATAGTGCGAGCCACTTTGAGCATTCTATGATACACACGGGGAGAAAAGTTTAGACGTTCGGCTGCCATGTTGAGAGTTTGTCGAGTCTCTGCTGACAAAAGCACGAGAGTAATGAGGTCGCGAGCACTCATGTCAGAATTTTTGGAAAGTTTATTTTTGGTTTTACTAAATCTCTCGCGTTGGATATCTCTGGCTTCTTGAACTTTCTTTCTATAAACAAAACTTCCCGCTCCTTCTGGCCCTTCGGAGAGATCACGGGGCAAGACTCTATCAACTTCGAGCCAAATATCTATACGATCCACTATTGGCCCACTCATCTTTCTTCTGTATCTTTGTAGCGCACTTGGAGTACAAATACATTGTTTGCCTCTAAAACCGAAATTTCCACACGGACAAGGATTCATAGCGGCAATCAAAATAACATCTGCCGGAAATCTAGCGGTACCCTTAGCCCGAGCGACAGAAATAATTTTGTCCTCCAGTGGTTGTCGTAAACTTTCTATCACTCGCCTCTCAAATTCTGGGAATTCATCCATGAAGAGAACTCCTCGGTGTGCAAGAGTAATCTCTCCCGGTTTTGGCGTGGCTCCACCACCCACAATGGCAACATAAGAGGATGTGTGATGAGGAGAGCGAAATGGTGGATTAGTAATGAATCCGCCCAATATACCAGCAACAGAATAAATAGAAGTAGCCTCGAGTGCTTCGTCAAAAGTGAGCTCTGGGAGGATCCCCGCAAAGGCCTTGGCGAGCATCGTCTTACCTGTCCCGGGTGGGCCATACATAGCTACGTTGTGGCCTCCGGCGGCAGCAATCAAAAGCCCCCTTTTGGCTCTCTCTTGTCCCTTCACATCAGCAAAGTCAGTAGAAATTTTTTGTTCGCTCTTTGCAAATTTTGTATGGGGGAATGGTTTCAAAAGCTTTTCTCCAGAAAGATGTCCCAGAATTTCTTTAAGATTCTCTGCTCCATAAACAGTTAGGCCCTCGATGAGAGCAGCCTCTTTGGCATTGTCTTTGGGTACGAAAATTTCTTTAAAGCCTTCTTCTTTTGCAAACTTTGCCACAGGCAATACTCCTCGCACAGCGCGCAGACTTCCATCGAGAGAAAGCTCTCCCAAAAATAACTTCTCCTTCGGGTTGAAGTCAATTTCTTCTGCAGCTAAAAGATATGATAGAGCAATTGATAGGTCGAAAGCGGGCCCAGATTTTTCAATCGCGGCGGGAGCTAAAGAAATAACTATTTTTTGATTTTTTTGTTTTGGGCTCGTCAGGCCTGAGTTTTTAATCGCGGCTCCCACCCTGTCCTTAGCTTCCTCCACTGCTTGATCTGGCAGACCAATAACAGAAAAGGCATACAAGCCTCTGGAGAGATCAGTTTCCACTTCTACCGCATAGACGGTTAGTAAATTAGTTTGAGCACTAGTGACCTTAGAAACACTCATGTCTCTAGTATACACACAATGAAAAAGCCACAGAAATCAATGCTGACCTGTGGCTTAAGATGTCAAAAAGAACTCATGTTTCAACCAAGCAATTACTCTTGATGAAGTTTGCAAGGGCAATCGAGAGTTTTTGCCCAGCCTGATTCTCGCCCCTAATACGAAATCGAGAAGCTATTTCGATTTGGATTACGTTGATGCCACGTTTTTCAGAATGGTGTCTGGTTGTGAAGTCTGCACTATACCAATCCTCCTCTGGGCCGATGCTCATATCTTCTGGCAGAAAAACGTTATAGCCCCTTTCTGTCATGTAGTGAGCAAGTTTCTCATCAATATTGCCATGCGGGACACTGGCTCGGTTGCCTGTGCCCAAGATAAGATCCAGCCCACTAGCGGGAGCGTAACTCGGCTGTTTCTCAAAGCCATGCACATCTAGTAGAAGCACATGTTCTCTACCAAACCGAGTCGTGCTTTCTTTCAAGATTCTGTCGATCGATGAGTGATAGTACTCATAAGCATTAAGCAACTTTGCATCATCCAATGCAGTGTGAACCTCCTTTTGTGTTCTCGGATAATAGTTGATTCCCTTTGGCCAAGCGCGGTTGTAGTCAATCAATGCGCGAGGCATTAATCCCCTTACCGAATTTACATCAGTAAGCAATAGAATATCCTTAATTCTTCGCCAGACTCTCAAATCTCTTCCCCACCAACCAGTTTTTCTTGCCTCAAATAGACCAGAGAATTCCGGGAACAATAGACCATCATGAGGACAAGAAATCGTTACTGGACTAGGTTTCCTTGCCTCAAACACAACTGACCACTCCTCCATCGTCAATGAGTACCGCTCGTTCTCAATCATTTGCCCTCCGTTTAGATAAGAAAGAAGATTAGTCAGACAATCGCAAGAAATCCACAACCCTAAAAATATTTATATAAAACTAGACCAAGTTCTTTTCGTACTGGATAAAAGCATTTACAGAGAATTTATGTGTTCTTTGCAGGTGCGAGCAGCTGGGTTGGCCTCAAGTCGGTCTAGTTCAATTTCTTTTTCACAAATCTGACATTTACCGTAGGAATTCTCTTTAATTTTATCTAAACCACTTATGACATCCCTGTATCTTGCTTCGAGAGAGTTTGTGACAGCAATATTATCCTCGTAATCTTCAATTGAGTCAGCGGTTGTGTTTTCGTCTGCAAGAGAGGTGTCGTGTTCGGCTGGTTTTGGCTCCCAACCTAAAGGATCGGCCGGATTCCTAGTAGCCACGAGAGAAAGTTGCGATTCGAGCTCCGCCTTCTCATTTTCTAGTTTTTGTTTGAAATGCTCTATATCGAGATTCATGTAAGCATTCTATCAGAAGGCCTCCTACCTTGAAAGCTTCTCAGATTGCAGGCGGTTCAACACAGTCCGGAAGGTGTTTTCCTCATCAGTAATGATGAGCATGGAGTTGTCGAAGAAGCCGTAGATTAAAACAGTTTGTCCATCTGAATTTTTAAGAAATCTTGCGTCATGATTTTGGATTGTCTTGTCGCTGAAGTTGCTCGAGGTCGGCACTTTGCCTACGGCTTCTTCCTCAACAAAAAGTGGAAGAATATCCTCAACTATTCTTGGTTCCCAATCAAGCATGCCTGGGAAAGCGTTCTCAAATGAGTCGAGCTTTATAAGCAAAATTGTGTGTGCCGGATTTGAGCCTAAGATACCGAACATGAAGAGTGGGTTGAAGGAGCGGACAAGAGGTTTAGGGGCATGAGAAGCTAGACGAGTTAGGAAGTCAGCGGTGGCAAGGAGCTCGGAAGCAGGTTCGCTACCCCTCTTAAGCTCAATTTGTTCAAGAGCGGTCTCCCCTCTCTCTATTGCTCTAGCATCTCTTACAAAATCAATTGTGGCCTGTCTACCTAAAATGGAGGCATCAACATTTACTACATTCGTTGCACCGATGAACTGATTGAGTGGAGTATTGATAGGAGGAGGAGCTGTCTTCTCGCTATAAGTGTTCCACGCGTAGTATGCACCGTACCCACCTCCAACTATAAAGATGATTGTAAAGATGGAGAGAAAGAGAGGTTTCCAATTTGTGGGGTGACTCTCATCTCTCGAAGATCCGGGGGTGAAGATTCCTAAGGCCTCTCTCTTTTTTTCCTCTGCCCGTTGAATAGAAATCAGAGATTCGTTCTGGTTCTTTATCGCCTCGGCCACATCACCTTCGAAGGTGCGTATTTGTTTGAGGTGGCTTGGTTCTGGAGTTTCTGGAGGAACTTCAGGATTGGGAGAGCTAGATGGTTCCATTATTCTATTCTACCGCACACGAAGTTATTTTATGTCTCGAATAGGAGGTCCTCTCCTTTGTGGTCTACGGTCTTCGAAACCCATGAGGTATTTCTTAGGGAAGAGATCAAGGTCTAGAAAGTCGTCTGCCGCTTCGATGAGCTTGGCTGAGGATGATTTGCCGAAGGAGACCACTTCGACTTGAGTGCCGTGGGTGTTCTTCAGGTAGTCGATAAGAGAAACAAAGTCACCATCACCAGAAGCAATGATAATAGTGTCGAGCTTAGGAGCTAAGCGCACGGCATCCATGGCAAGGTCAATATCCCAGTTAGCTTTTTTTGCTCCACCCACGAAGATTTGCAGTGGTTTGGTTCTTGTCTCGATACCAACTTTAGAAAGAGCCTCGAAGAAGGCCTTCTCATCTCCAGCTTCAGTAGTTGCCACATAAGCAATGGCGCGAACTAAAACTCTTCCATCTAAAGCATCTTTGATGATGGCACCGAAATTGGCCTTAGCATGATAAAGGTTTTTAGCCGAATGATAAAGATTTTGCGTGTCAATAAAAATGCCTACACGCTGGGCTTTGTGTTTAATAACACTCATATAAATATAAAATTAAACTTGTAAACTTAAGCGGATTTGCGAAGACCGAGTTTTTTTGTGAGAGAGGCGTGACGTTTAGGAAACTTCTTCTCCAAATATTTCAAATGGGCCTGACGACTAGCGACAAGACCTAAGAGTCCCCTACGAGAGTGATTGTCCTTCTGATTCTTTTTCAAGTGCGTTGCAAGCTCCTCGATACGGGCTGTAAGTATTGAAATTTGCGCTTCGGGAGAGCCGGTATCCTTATCGTGGACACGAACTCCCTTCATTACGCGGGCTTTTTTTGTCTTCGAAATCACGTATTGATAATAGCACACTTCGACTCGCTCCGTCAAGCTCGCTCAGTGTAAACGTCAGGCATTATTTTTGAGCGAGGAGAAGTACCCTGAGCGAACGCAGTGAGTCGAAGGGCGTATAATTATTAGATGTCTTGGTATGTTTATATCGCTGAATCTCGATACAAACATTTCTATACTGGGATTACCACTAATCCGGACGCTAGAATCATCAAACATAATTCTGGAGCAGGATCTCAAATGGCTAAAGAGCAAGGGCCCTTCAAGCTTGTGTATGTATCGGCAAGATTTTTAGATAAATCTTCAGCCAGGAAACGAGAGTCGCAAATAAAAAGATGGGCTAAGGGAAAGAAAAGTAGGCTAATAAGTGGAGAGTGGAAGTAAACGAAATAAACTGATCCTCTTTGCAAGGGGTAAAAGAGAAGCCCCGCGACGTGTTGTCGCGGGGCGGATGTCACACAAGAGCTACTCCGGCCTGACGAGCGCGGGGACCTTGTCCGTGAACTCTTCGTCGAACCCCTTGGTCCAGAGTCGGTGGGTGATGTACTCGGCCAACTCGACTCTCAACGAATACTCTCAGAGTTGTATTTTATTCGGAGTCTATACTCCTTAACATCTCGCAC
>JBBUBA010000005.1:0-6811 GCA_038058485.1 Patescibacteria group bacterium
GGAAACCAGTCCCAGCGGGAATTAGTCTTCCAATAATAACATTCTCTTTGAGCCCCAAGAGACCATCCTGTGCCCCTCTAATAGCCGCTTGGATAAGCACTCTAGGGGTGTGCTGGAAGGAAGCCGCAGAAAGGAAACTTGCTCTTGATAAGGAAACTTCTGAGATACCCATAATAATGGGGTCAGCCTTAGCGTCAGTATGCAAGACATCAGCAAGCTCAACTACATCTCCTCTAGTAAAGGTAGTCGTACCTGGATCCTTAATTTTCCTTCTAGCAAACATCTGTCTAATGATAAGCTCAATGTGCTTATGTGACACGGCGGCCCCTTGAAGCTCGTAGAGTTTAGACACTTCGTTAATAATGTACTCGGCTGTTGCTTCGCGTCCCGCATATCTAAACAACTCATCTAAATCAGCTGAACCATCTGTCAGAACATCCCCTCTCTTGACCGTTGCCCCAACCTTGGTGAGAATGCTTCTGTTTGGGGTTACAACGTGTTCAGTATCAAGTTTTTTAGTTTTAGCCTTTGCCTCGATTTCATCAGGCAAAATAACTATTACTCTGTCGTGTCCAGATACTTTTATCTCCGAGATAACACCGTCCACATGCGAGATAATGCAGGGACTCTTTGGTTTCCTCTTCTCAAAGATTTCCTCAACTCGTGGAAGTCCAGCTGTTATGTCTCCCCCAGCCGCCGCCACACCTCCAGCATGGAAGGTACGCATTGTGAGCTGTGTTCCTGGTTCACCAATAGCTTGAGCTGCAACCGTACCTACTGCTTCCCCGAGTTCTATAACTTTATTATTTCCTAGATCAGCGCCGTAACATTTGATACATACACCGTGCTCTGACTTACAAACCATCGGCGAACGAACTGTAGCACTTTCGATGTTGGACTTTTCGATAACATCAGCATCGACTTTGGTAATGAAATGTCCCAATTTGAAGACAACAGTGCCACTCGAATCGGCAATATCCTTAGCGAGAAAACGTCCTCGAGTTGATTTCGAGAGTGGTATTTGGATACCTGAAGCAGTCTTTCTTGTAATGAGAATCCCATCTTTTGTCCCACAATCATCTTCTGTGACAATTTCATCTTGTGCAACATCGAAGAGTCGTCTTGTGAGGTATCCAGCCTTAGCTGTGTTGAGAGCTGTATCTGTCAAACCCTTTCTTGAACCGTGAGTCGTGATGAAGTACTCGAGAGGTGTTAATCCTTCCTTGTAACAAGAGATAATTGGGAACTCGAGTGCGTCTCCAGCAACATTTTGAATGATGCCTTTCATCCCCGCCATTTGGTTTAAGTTTCCGAAGGAACCACGAGCGCCGGAGTAGGTCATGTCATAAACCGAGTCTTTGGTCGTTAAAGTTTTAGGAATCAATGATTCAATTTCTTGTTTAATTGCCTGCCAAATCTCAACTGATTTCTGAATACGCTCATTTTCAGAAAGTAGGCCATCGTTCCATTGCCCTATAACTTCTTGAACTTTTTCTCGTCCTTTGGTAATTAAGGTTGATTTTTCTTCAGGAATTTTCACATCATCGATGCCCCATGTCACACCAGAGAGTGTGGCATATTTGAATCCAAAACCTTTTATCCTATCGGCGATGCTAGGAAGACTTTCGATTCCGTACCGTTCGATGAGATCATCGACAAGGTCACCCATCTTTTTCTTATCCATTTCGTGGTTTAAGAAGGGATAATCCTGCGGAAGCATCGAGTTAAAGAGAAGACGCCCTACGGAAGTCTCAAATAATTTTCCCTCAAGGTGTCGATACTTTTCGGAATCGGTAGCGAGGATGTGAATCTTGGACCTGAAACTCAAAACATCGAAATCATAAGCGGTGATAGCTGAATTTGGGCTTGAGTAGTATCCGCCCTCCCCTTTTTCTCCAGGAATAATACGAGTCATCCAGTAAGTTCCGAGCACAATGTCAAGCATTTTGTTGGTGATGACAGGTTCACCGTTACCAGGTTTTAAGATGTTTTTGTCTGCTGCCATGATAAGTCTGGCCTCGGCTTGAGCCTCGTCAGAAAGTGGAACATGAACCGCCATTTGATCTCCATCGAAGTCGGCGTTGAATGCTGTACAAACAAGTGGATGAAGTTGAATAGCATTACCTTCAATTAGGATCGGTTGAAAGGCTTGTATCCCAAGACGGTGAAGGGTCGGAGCACGGTTAAGAAGCACGTACTTACCTCCAATAACCTCTTCCAGTATTGCCCACACCTCAGGTATTGCATCCTCTATAAGCCTTCTCGCTCCAGGAATGTTGTATGCCAGTTCCCTCTTCAACAGTTCAGAGATGACGAAAGGTTTAAAGAGCTCTAAGGCCATGTGTTTTGGTAAGCCACACTGGTGCAACTTTAGTTCTGGACCAACGACTATTACGGAACGGCCAGAGTAATCGACACGCTTACCTAAAAGATTCTGCCTAAATAAACCTCGTTTACCCTTTAGGTTGTCCGAAAGACTTTTAAGAGGTCTTCTTTGAGATTGATTACCACCCGCACTTCCATGTCTAATGGTGTTGTCTATTAGAGCATCGACTGCTTCCTGGAGAATTCTTTTCTCATTTCTTAAAATAACATCCGGAGCATTTATTTCCTTGAGTTTCTTCAAGCGATTGTTGCGGTTGATAACACGACGATAAAGATCATTGACGTCCGAAGTAGCATATCTTCCCCCGTCTAGAGGAACCATTGGGCGTATAGCTGGTGGAATAACAGGAATCCGAGTGAGAAACATCCACTCTGGTCTGATTGATGCGGTTATCATCCACTGGATAGTGGAAGCACGCTTATGCAGGCGAGTTAATTCAGTCGCTGGCGCTCTCGTTATCATTTCCTCTATCTCCGCATGGAGCTTCTTTAGATCTACTGACTTCAAAATGTTGAAGATAGCTTCGGCTCCAATACCTGCCTCGAATATCGTGGAATATTTCATGCCAAAACGGTGATATTCAACTTCATCTAGGACACGCCCAGGAACTAAAGACTCGATGTCGTGTTTGGCCTGTTGAGCCAATTCCTTTAGCGCTTCTTTGGCCTTATCGTCATGAAGAACCTTAACTTTAGCCTTAAATTCGGACTCGAGATCCTTTAGAACTCGAGTTTTTTCTGAAGTTGAAACTGAAGTCACAATATACCCTGCGAAGTAAATTACTTTTTCTAGATCAGCCACAGGAATGCCCATAGCTAAAGAGATTCTTGAGGGAACATTTTTCAAAAACCATATATGAGTAACGGGCGAAGCGAGTTCGATGTGACCCATTCTTTCTCGACGAACAATTGAGCGAGTTATCTCTACTCCACACTTCTCACAAATAATTCCTTTGTAACGAATCCCTCGATATTTTCCACAGTAACATTCGAAATCCTTATCCGGTCCAAAAATTTTCTCATCGAAGAGACCATTCCTTTCGCTTCTTTGGGTTCTATAATTTATGGTTTCAGGCTTCGTAACTTCTCCGTATGACCACTCCTTGATACGCTCTGGACTTGCGAGTCTAATGCCAATCGAGTCGAAGTCTTTTGTATCAATTGTTTTTTTGTTGTAGGTCATTGTAGTTATTCGTTAGGAGGTTCGCCCTTGCTCTTTTTCATCTCGACGTCGAGAGCCAAGCCCCGAAGGTTGTTCATGAGCACATTGAAGGATGCTGGCGTACCTGGTTCTTGGATCTTCTCTCCCTTAACTATCGAATCGAAAGCTGCTGATCTGCCCTGGATATCATCCGATTTAATCGTCAGCATTTCTCGAAGTGTGTGACCAGCCCCATGTCCTAAGAGTGCCCAGACTTCCATTTCTCCAAACCTCTGACCTCCGTTTTGGGCCTTACCCCCGAGTGGCTGTTGGGTTATCAGGGAGTATGGACCAATAGAGCGCATGTGTATCTTGTCTTCAACCATGTGGTGCAACTTCAGAATGTACATATACCCAACTGCAATATCTTGATCAAAAGCTTCACCGGTTCGACCATCGAAGAGCTTCATCTTTCCATTTTCCTTGAAACCTGATTTTTTGAGTTCCTCTTTAATTTCCTTTTCTTCTGCCCCAGCAAATGGTGGGACTATTGCCTGGTAGTTTAGAGTATTTGCGGCCAAACCTAAGTGCATTTCAAGAATTTGTCCTAGGTTCATACGAGAAGGAACACCTAGTGGTGTGAGTATGATGTCTATAGGCGTACCATCAGCCATGTAAGGCATGTCCTCAACTGGAAGAATTCTGGAAATCACTCCCTTGTTCCCATGGCGACCTGCAAGCTTGTCTCCAACTGAAACATTTCTAAGTTGTGCAACTTGTATGTGTATTTGCTTTAAAATACCACTCTCAAGTTTGTCTCCTCTTTCGCGAGAGAAGACTTGAACAGAGATAACTCGACCTCTCTTGCCTCCCTCCATGCGCTTAGAAGTATCCTTAACATCTCTAGCTTTTTCTCCGAAGAGGGATCTGAGCAACCTTTCCTCTGGCGTAAGCTGACTTTCTCCCTTAGGAGTAATTTTTCCCACTAGGATATCTCCTGGACGCACTTCAGCTCCGACTCGGACAATCCCATCTTCTGCTAGGTTCTTCAATTTGGACTCACCGACATTTGGGATATCACAAGTAGTGATTTCTGGACCAAGCTTGGTGTCACGAACATTCACAATAAAATCTTCTATATGAATAGAAGTAAATTTAGATTCCTTGACTAACCTTTCTGAAACAATAATCGCGTCCTCGTAATTAGCTCCGCTCCACGACATAAAGGCTACTAGAATGTTTTGTCCGAGAGCCATTTGTCCATGTTCGGAAGAAGAGGTATCAGCCAAAACATCACCCTTTTTAACCTTCTGGCCAATCTCGGCTGATGGTCGTTGATGAAATGCGGTAAAGCCATTGGTCATTGAGAAATTCACCAGTTTGAACTCGTGATCATCTCCCTTGTTGTCGGTAAGAACAACAGACTTGCCATCAACATAGGTAACAGTACCTGCGTAAGGTGCCAAAACTAAACGGCCTGTATCACGGATTGCCTTCTCTTCTATTCCAGTAGCAACAAGTGGAGCTTCGGGGAGAATACAGGGAGTAGCCTGTCTTTGCATGTTCGATCCCATGAGCGCTCGGTTGGCATCATCGTGGTTCAAAAATGGAATCATCGATGTACAAACTGAAAAGGCTTGATTTGTTGCAACATCAATGAAGTGCACATCCTTCCTAGGAACAGAGTGGGGCTCGCCCTTGTGTCGAACATCGACAATCTTAGGAATTATCTTGTTGTCCTCAACAAGAATGGCGGCGTGGGCGATGTTGTACTGCTCTTCTTCTAAAGCATTCAGGTATTTTATTTCAGTAGTAATCTCACCGTCTTTAACCACGGCATACGGAGTCTCGATCATTCCGAAACTATTAACGCGAGCGTAAGTCGAGAGACGCAAAATAAGACCAATGTTTGGACCTTCGGGAGTGGCAATGGGACAAAGACGCCCATAGTGAGAAGGATGAACATCACGAACTTCATATCCAGCTCGTGCCCTGTTGAGACCTCCCGGACCAAGGGCAGAAAGAGTACGGAGGTGTTCTACTTCAGAGAGACTGTTCTCTTGCTGCATAAACTGCGAAAGCTGGTTTGTGGTAAAGAATTCTTTGATACGAGCTTGTAACGGTTTGGGAGAGATAAACTGGACTGGCAGAGTGACATCAGTATCTATAGTCGACATCCTATTTTGAATGTTTCTCTTGATCTGGGCCATACCCACACGTATCTTTTGCTGAAATAATTCTCCTACGTAACGCACGCGTCTTGAACCTAGATGGTCAATGTCGTCTGGCGTAGCGTTGGGAGTGACGTTTAGAGTGATAATGTGAGAGATGATGATACGTAAATCCTCCATAGAGAGAATTCTTCTGTCCATTTCCTTGTCACTTTGTTTGAGCTCAAAACGATTATTGAAACGAAAGCGTCCGACTCGTGAAAGGTCGTACCGCTCCGATTCGAATATGGACTTAACGAAGTCCCGAGCGTTTTCCGCAGAAGCTAGATCCCCATCTCGAAGTCGCTTGTGAATTTCTATAGCTGCCTCGTCTTGATTTGTCGTGTGGTCCTTAGCAAGAGTTTTCTCGAGGTAGGCTTTGGCCTCTGGCTGTTCGCCAAAGAGAGAGAATATCTTCTCATTTGTTGTAGCTCCAAAAGCACGTAGGAGAATCGAAACAGGGAACTTTCTTTTTCTGTCTATGCGGACGTTAATAACTCGATCTGCATCTGTCTCAAACTCAATCCAAGCTCCACGGGAGGGTATAATTTTGGCCCCAAAGGTCTTCTTTCCCTTTACTTCAGCCGAAGTGAAGAAAACACCGAAGGATCGGGCAAGTTGAGGAACAACCACTCTTTCGATACCAGAGATAATGAAGGTTCCATGATCGGTCATGAGAGGAAAATCGGCCATAAAGATTTCCTGCTCCTTTTCAGTCTTCTGAATGAAATTCTTTAGCTTAATGCGAACACGTAAAGGAGCCTCGTAGGAGAGCTTCTTTTCTTTAGCCTCATATTCTGTGACTTTTGGTTTGTCTAACTCAAATCCAACGAAATCTAATTGAAACTTACGTTCCGAGAAATCTTTTATCGAAGAAAATTCTTGGAAAACCTCCTTGAGCCCTGTTTCAACTAACCACTTAAAGCTATCTACTTGCGAGACAACCAAATTTGGCATGTCTGTGAGTGACGCTCGGAAACGACCAAAGTACTTCTTCGGCCTAGCCGTGAGTTTAATAGACATTATTTATTTAAATTTAGAAACAAAACGATTTGTAAGTTCCTCCCAAAACTTA
>JBBUBA010000006.1:0-12975 GCA_038058485.1 Patescibacteria group bacterium
CTCGACCAAAATCTGAATTCGGCAAGCAACTTATTGAAAAACAGAAAGCCCGCTTTTCATATGGGGTTAGTGAGAGACAGTTTGCTAAATATGTCAAAAAGTCTCTTTCTACCCCCGAACCGACTCAAAAATTGTTTCAATCACTTGAATTAAGACTAGACAACGCTCTTTATCGTGCTGGCCTTGCTAAGACTCGTCTTCAGGCACGTCAGATGGCAGCACACGGTCACTCAACGGTGAATGGTCGACGCGTCACTGTTCCCTCAATTGAGCTTCGTGACGGGGACGTGGTTGGCGTGCGAGAAGGGAGCAAAACAAGTGGGCTCTTTGTGGCGGCCGATGAACGCCTCAAAACAGCTTCAGTGCCGGCTTGGCTTGCAGTCAATCCAGAGAAGTTGGAGGCTAAAATGGTGGGGAGGCCGGTGTACGACAAGCAACAGTCGGTGTTTGATCTTGGGGCTGTTATCGAATTTTATAGTAGATAATTTTAATATTTCAAAATTTTATGGCTGACTACACAATACTTCTTCCGTCGAAACCAAAGATTGTCTCTGAAGAGGGAGTCACAGGAGTATATGAGATTGAGGGTCTTTACCCAGGTTACGGACACACTCTAGGCAACAGTCTTCGTCGCATCATTCTTTCTTCTCTTCCGGGTGTTTCAATTACTTCAGTAAAAATTCCCGGAGTTTCTCATGAGTTTTCCGTGATAGATGGGGTTAAAGAAGATGTAATTACTATTCTTTTAAACTTGAAACGGGTGAGAATGCGCTTCTCCACCGATGAATCTCAAACCCTTAATCTTAAAATCAAAGGGGAAAAAGAAGTGACAGCCGCCGATATTGAGGTTCCGGGACAAGTAGAGATACTTAATCCTGAACAACATATTGCTACCATCACTGGTAAGAACACCATTCTAGAAATTGAAATACATGCCGAAAGAGGATTGGGTTTTATTCAAAAGGAAGTACTTCAGAAGGAACGAGTAGACATTGGCTTCATAGCTCTTGATGCCATCTTCACACCCATAAGACGAGCTAGCTATGAAGTGGAGAATATGCGCGTGGGAGATAGGACTGACTTCAACAAACTCAAACTCTTTATTGAAACAGATGGCACTATTAGCCCAAATGACGCCCTGACGAAGTCAATAGAAATAATGATTAACCAACTCAAGGCCATTGTTGGCTTCAAAGAAGAGGAGATGGTTACATTATCTATGCCCAAAGAGGCGGAGTTGGTGATGAGATCGGAAATTGATCCTGAAATTCTCAAGACCAGAGTAGAATCTCTTGATCTTTCGGCTAGAACACAGAATGCTTTAAGTAATGGCAATATTCGCACCGTAGGAGGTCTTGCCAGAAAGAAGGAGAAGGATCTTTTGGACATTGAGGGGCTAGGAAGCAAGGGTATACAGGAAATAAAGAAAGCTTTGGGTGAGTTTGGGATAACGCTTAAATAGTATAAAGTTGTAACCCATGCGTCACGGAAATGTAAACAGGAAATTCGGTCGAGAAAGAAACCAAAGAAAGGCTCTGATGAAGTCTTTGGCGCACAATCTTGTGCTAACTGGCAAAATCAAGACAACTGAAGCTAAAGCTAAAGAAGTAAGACCCTTTGTTGAGAAGCTCGTGACCATGGGGAAGAAGGGAACTCCAGCATCAAAAAGACTTCTAGAATCTCGCGTCGGGAAAATGGCTGCTCAAAAGTTGTCGAGCTCCCTTTCGGAAACATACAAAACTAGAGAAGGGGGCTACACAAGAATAACCAAGCTTGTTCGCCGAAATTCGGACGGGAGCAAGATGGCGGTAATTGAATTTGTATAAAGTTATGCAAAAATTCACTCTAGACGCTAAAGATAAGAAACCTGGACGACTCGCCACAGAGATAGCTGTTATCTTGATGGGTAAAAATAGAACTGACTTTGCCAAAAACAAAATTGCTGATGTTGAGATAGTAGTCTCAAATGCTAACAGTATGGTTTTTAATGCAAATAAACTTATAAATAAAACCTACGCCTCACACTCCGGTTACCCAGGGGCTCTTAAACTCACATCAATGCAGGACATGAAGGACAAGAAGGGAGGAAAAGAAATTTTAAGACGGGCAGTGCTTGGGATGCTTCCTAAAAACAAATTGCGACCTCAAATGATAAAACGTTTAAAAATTACCGATTAGTTCGACAAGCTCACTATAAATAATATGACTGAAAAAACTGAACGACCCGCCCGAACGACTGACACTGTTCAATCGGGCAGGTATATAGGTGCAACAGGTAGAAGAAAGACTTCTATTGCTCGTGTGCGTATTACCCCAGCTTCTAAAATGCACATTACTGTCAATGACAGAGAGTTTGATAACTACTTCCCAGTGGCAGAACTTCGTAGAAATGTTACCTCAACTTTTGACGCTGCGGAAGTCACACAGAAATTTAAAGTCACTGTACACGTGAATGGTGGTGGTATTTCAAGCCAATCTGTAGCGGTCTCTCATGGTATTGCTCGAGCTTTGGAAATATTTGATAAAGATTTGAGAGGCAAGCTCAAGGTTAAGGGCTTCCTCAAGCGTGATCCTCGTGCTAAAGAACGTCGTAAATTCGGCCTCAAGAAAGCGAGAAAGGCACCACAGTGGAGTAAGCGTTAGCTTACTCCATCCTGAGCTTTGTCGAAGGGTGGTCAAAGCGATAGTAGTTTTGCTATAATCCTAGTATGGACCCAAAACTCAAGCTATATCTGGAGAAAAAATTTTCAAAAATTGATCGGGATATATACTCCTTAAGATCTGATTTAGATAAAAAATTAGAAAAGAATTCCTCAGAAATTGTTGATGTAATTAGAGATGTTGCAGATAGTATTGGTAGCAATGTAAACATGATCGAAAATGGATATTCAGATCTGCGCCAAAGACTTGGTCACACAATGAAAAGAATTGAGTATCTAGAAAAGAAAATTTTGCGGTAAGTTTCAGTGTTAATGAGAAATATGGATTCTCTTTAAAATATCCAAGTGATTGGGAGTGGGGGTATGACAACCCAAACGTAACAGGGAAAGAGAATTTTGTTCATATCAATAGTATTGTTGATCCGTCTAAAAACATATCTGTCCAATCTGGGAACTGGACAAAAGATGTAGATAGACCGTCAGCCGTGTGGCACTCTGATGGTAGCGTCTCTATATTTCGGAACAATCCGGATTTTGAAATCTTTATATCCGATGCATCTAAGACTTCTGATAACCCTCCGATTAAATACACAACTGTTGATCAAAATATTATTGAGCAGATTGCTCAGACCATTAAATTTATCAAGAATTAGCTCTTGATTTTGGCAGGAATTCGGTTATAATATTTAAATATGGCAGAAGTTAATGATGATATTCAGATAGATACTGAAGCGGATTTGGATGACTCTGTTGTAGCAGAGGAGCATCAGGGAGATGCCGTTAAGAAGTTGAGAGAAAAGCTCAAGCTAGCTGAGGAGAAGGCCAAAGAGTATCTTGATCAGCTCCAGAGAGCCAAGGCGGACTTCGTCAACATGAGGAAGCGGGATGAGGATGCCAAACAAGAGTTTGTGAAGTTTGCTAAATCGGATGTTTTAAGCGAACTAATGCCAATTCTCGACAGCTTTAATTTGGCCATGTCCCATGGCGAGAAGGGTGTCGAACCGATATACAAGCAATTTATTCAAATACTTAAACAACACGAACTGGAGGAAGTTAACCCACTCCACGAGATGTTTGATCCAAAGCATCACGAGGCAATTGGTTTTGTGCCGACAGAAAATTCAGAAGAAGATAATCAAATTCTTGAAGTTCTCTCAAAAGGATATATACTATCTGGCAAAACACTCCGTCCAGCGAAGGTACGGATTGGAGAGTATAAAATTAATAGATATTAATTAAACAACCATGGCTAAGATCATCGGCATAGATTTGGGTACGACCTTCTCAGCTGTAGCTGTTATGGAAGCAGGGGTACCGAAAATTATTGAGAATAGCGAAGGGGCTCGCACCACTCCTTCTATTGTGGCTGTTTCTAAGACTGGAGAGCGTCTTGTGGGCCTCCTCTCTAAGCGCCAAGCTGTTACTAACCCCAAGAACACCATCTTCGGTATTAAGCGCTTTATAGGGCATAATTTCGCCGATCCGGCGGTACAGAAGGACAAGGCTGTGGTGCCCTTCGAGGTCAAAGAAGGTCCAAGTGGTGGGGTAATGGTGAAGATGGGGGACAAGGAATACAGACCCGAAGAAATTTCTGCCCAAATCCTACAGAAGCTCAAAACTGATGCTGAAGCTAAGCTAGGAGAGAAGATTACAGAAGCCGTCATAACCGTCCCGGCATATTTTAATGACGCACAAAGACAGGCGACTAAAGACGCTGGGCAAATCGCAGGGCTTGATGTGAAGCGAATAATTAACGAACCAACAGCCGCTGCTCTCGCCTATGGTTTGAACAAAAAGAAGAATGAGAAGATAGCAGTCTTTGACTTTGGTGGTGGAACTTTCGACGTGTCCATTCTTGAAGTGGGTGATGATGTTGTTGAGGTTAAATCAACTGACGGAGACTCTCACCTTGGTGGCAAAGATATTGACCAAAAGATTTTGAACTGGATAGCTGACGAGTACAAAAAGGAATCAGGTATAGATGTACGCAATGACTCTCTCGCTCTCCAACGATTAGATGAGGCAGCAGAAAAAGCCAAGATAGAACTCTCAACGGCTATGGAGACAGAGATAAACATCCCCTTCATTACCTCTGATGCTTCGGGGCCAAAACATCTGTTGCTTAAGATGAATCGAGCAAAACTTGAGGAACTGGCCGGTGAGTTTAT
This sequence comes from Patescibacteria group bacterium, assembly GCA_038058485.1. Classification (GTDB taxonomy): domain Bacteria; phylum Patescibacteriota; class Minisyncoccia; order Phycocordibacterales; family Zambryskibacteraceae; genus JAIFWN01. The sequence goes on from JBBUBA010000006.1 coordinate 4,829, forward strand.
TGAGAGAGCAATGGCTATTACTAAACGAGCCATGGAAGCCTCGCCCTTCAAGGTTGGTGAAATAAACGAAGTCCTTTTGGTTGGTGGACAAACAAGAATGCCAAAGATTGCGGATAGTGTAAAAAACTTCTTTGGCAAGGAGCCAAACAAATCAATAAACCCAGACGAAGTTGTGGCTCTTGGGGCTGCGGTGCAAGGAGCTATCCTATCTGGTGATGTTAAGGATGTTTTACTCTTAGATGTTATTCCACTTTCTTTCGGTATAGAAACCATGGGTGGAGTAGCAACTAAACTTATTGAAAAAAACACAACCATTCCTGCTGCGCGCTCTCAAATCTTTTCTACGGCAGCGGATAATCAACCATCAGTAGAAATTCACGTTGTACAAGGTGAGAGAGCCATGGCTAGCGACAACAAGTCTCTTGGCAGATTCGTACTCGATGGCATTCCACCTTCTCCACGAGGGCTCCCACAGATTGAGGTTACCTTCGACATAGACGCCAACGGTATTCTTTCAGTTAAAGCTAAGGATAAGGCCACGAGCAAGGAGCAGTCTATTCGCATTGAGGCAAAATCAAGCCTATCCAAGGAGGAGATAGAGAAGATGCAAAAGGATGCAGAAGTTAATGCGACAGAAGATGCTAAGAAAAAAGAATTGGTGGATGCAAAAAACACGGCCGAACAACTAATGTACACAGCCGAGAAAGGGCTCAAAGACGCTCCAACCATTCCTGATGACATAAAGACTAGTGTGAATCTTAAAATCGAGGAATTGAAAAAAGTTAAGGACTTAACAGATTTAGCTCAAATTAAAACCGCAACAGAAGCGCTCTCAACAGAGATGCAAAAAATTGGGGAGTACTTGAACAAGCAAACTCCACCTAATCCTTCACCTGAAGGTTCAGAACCCTCGGCCCCAGAAAACCCTGATATCAAGGACGCAGAAACAAAGTAGATAAATGTCGAAAGATTACTACAAAATCCTTGGAGTTGAAAAAAGCGCTTCTGAGGAGGACATAAAGAAAGCTTTTAGGAAGCTGGCACATCAACATCACCCAGATAAAAAAAGCGGTGATGAGGCTCAATTCAAAGAGATAAATGAGGCCTATAGCATTTTGAGCGACAAACAAAAACGTAACCAATACGACTCATTTTCCGCCGGAGGCGGATCCGCCTTTGGCGGAGGGGGTGGTTTTAATGCTTCGGATTTCGGTTTTGATTTTTCCAACTTTTCTCAAACTGGTTTCGACACTGGTGACTTGGGAGACATCCTCTCATCAATTTTTGGTGGTCGGAGAGTTCGTCGAGGAAGGGATATTGCAGTAGATATAGAACTTTCTTTCCAAGAAGCAATTTTTGGTACGGAGAGGAAGGTGGTCATAAATTCTAAATTGGTTAAGCAAAAAGAGGTTGCCATTAAAATACCAGCGGGCATAGATGATGGACAGATGATACGTATGAGTGGAATGGGAGAGACTGTAGAGGGCGGCGTCCCAGGCGATTTGTATGTGAAGGTCCATGTCAGACGACACCCAATATTGAGAAAGGATGGATTCAATCTTGTCATGGATTTAAATATCAAACTCTCTGAAGCTCTTTTGGGCGCAGAACACCGCATAGGAACTTTAGATGGAGAGATAACTCTAAAGATTCCTTCAGGCACCAATTCTGGAGTGATTCTAAGAGTAAAAGGTAAGGGAGTACCAACTGGCCCAGAGCGTCGGGGCGACCTCTATGTACGTATCAAGGTCACTCTACCTGAAAAACTTTCCAAAGAAGCTAAGAGACTGGTGGAAGAACTCAAGAAACAGGGGATTTGACATTTTACTTTCAAGTTATATACTTTTTGACCAGACATGCTACAGAAAGGAGGTGAGCAAAGTGCGCGATCCAGTCGACAAGGACGTACCGGACACCCGCCCGCATCCACGGCCGAGGTGAAGATGAAACAAACGGGGCGACTAGTTCGCCCCGTTCATCATTTTTAATGAATAAAGAAAAGACTAAAGATCAATACCAATGGCTTGAAAAAGATTCGAGAAAGGTTCGGAGCTGGATTCGTGCTCAAGAAAAACCAACTTCTAAATATCTGTCCCAGTCTCCATTTAGAAAAATATTAAGAAAAAAATTTAAACATCTATTTGATATTGATTCTATACATACTCCAGTTCAAAGAGAAAACTTGTATTTCTTCAGATGGAGAAAGGTTAATGAAGATCAACCAAAACTTTATGTAAAAAAGAGATTACATGGCAAACCAACTCTTTTACTAGATCCGAATAAGCTTAAATTAGGAACAATTCAAGGTTGGGACGTATCAAAAGATGCCAGGTTTATTGAAATCAGCTTTTCAAAAGCATCAAATGATCACTATGTACTAAAGATATTTGACGTTCTAAAGAGAAAATTTTTGAAGGACACAATAACAAGTGAGAGATACCCTTATTTTCAAAAATGGGATCCTGACTCTATGGGATTCTGGTATCTTAGAGGCGAACCCGGGCATTCTATTTCTGACGAAAAGTATTACAAAAGAATTTATTATCACAAATTAGGAACACCAGTCAGACAAGATACAATTTTTTTTGAGAAAACCTTATTGAAGGATGACTTTCCCTCGATTGACAGATCCCACGATGGAAGATATACGACAATCACGGTTTACCATAAAAACGAAACCTCGACTGTATATTTTAAAGACACAGTGGGTCCAAAGAAGGATTTTGTAAATATTTCTAGGGGTATGAGTGCTCTCTCTTATATAGCCGTAGAAAATAACTGTATTTATCTTAATACTGACCACAAAGCTCCGAATAGGAAGATCTTGAAAAGAAAGATTTATCAAGGTTCATTGGGTGAGTGGGAAATTTTTGTGCCTGAACGGAATTATAAATTGGAAAACTGGGTTTTACTGAATGAAAAAATACTTCTTGAATACATTGAAAATATCTCTTCGAAAATTTGTCTAATCGATCTAAAAACTAAAAAAAGCAGAGAGGTTAAACTTCCTGGTGCGGGTTCAGTTGATGCATATAGTTCTGAGTACGGGAGCGAGAAATTATTTTTTTCCTTTGATTCGCTAAATGTTCCCTCGAATATTTATATTCTAGATACAAGAAATTTAAAGCTGAAATCGTATTGGAAACCTAAAATTAACCTACCCACAGGACTCAATGTCGAGCAAAAATGGACAAAATCAAAGGATGGAACCAAGATACCAATGTTTACTCTTACTAATGGGAAAAAATACAAAAATAGACCAACTTTAGTTTATGGATACGGAGGTTTTGGCATTAGTTTACTACCAAGCTTTAGAAGTTCAGTAATCCCATTCATAGAAAGTGGAGGTATGTATGTACTCGCAAATATTAGAGGAGGTGGTGAGTTCGGAAAAAAATGGCATGAGGCTGCAATCAAGGCGAAGCAGCACAAAAGGTTTGAAGATTTTGCAGCAGTTTTAAAATATCTATCTGATCAAGACTTCACTTCACCCGAAAAAATTTGTGTATGGGGAGGAAGTAACGGTGGTCTTCTGATGTCTGTGATGGCCTTAAAATACCCTGGATTATTTAAAGCAGCGGTTATTGATGTGCCAGTTACAGATATGCTTGGATTCCATTTATTTCATGGGGGAAGACATTGGATACATGACTATGGGGATCCAGACGATAAGAAAATGCGGAAGTATCTCCTTTCATATAGTCCTTATCATAATGTTGGAAATCAAAACTACCCTTCAATCTTGCTCATGACAGGCGAACACGATGACAGAGTCCATCCAATGCATACATATAAATTTTTTGCCAAACTCAAGGAAAATAGAAATCAAAGAAATCCAATTTTGCTAAGAATTAATAAGAAAGCTGGACACGGTGGGGCAGGGAAGGTCAAGGCAAACATAAACACACTCACCGACATGTTCACATTTGTATACAAAGAACTAGGGATAACTTAACTCAAAAAAGAGGCAAAAGAGAAAGAGTTAGAATCTATTTTCCAGCCCTTGACAAATTGCTATCCAGTGTGTTATTATGGAGGTAAGCAGCTCTTTCCATAAACCCATTGCCTTGGAGGCACTGTGCGTATCATCCAAGTGGTGAAGCGTCTCGGTGCTATCGGCACTGGGATCGCTTTGCTGGAGGGGATAAACCAGTTTTTCGACTATGTTTTGTCTCCGGCTCTCATCGCTCTGTGGGGAAGTCTCTACGGAGGCGCTGTCTTCTTCGTTTTGGCGTTTGTGACCAACTACGTCATTGTTCTCTGGTACAAGAAGACCAGCGAAGACTGGTTCCGTCTCGAATGGCTACGTCTGCAGGAGAGTGCCCAGTCCACTAGTATGGTAGGCAAGATCATTCGATTGATCCTGCGTACCACGCGTCCTCTCGCATACGTTGGACTGTGTATCTACGATCCAATCTATGGGTTCATCTACATGAGAGGTCGTAAGAGCGGTTCCAAGTTCACTGGTGTTGACCTGTTCTGGTTTGTTGCCAGCAACATCATTGGCATTTTGGTCTGGATTGGGTTCGTCTCCGCTGGAATCGAGGGATTCAAACGCCTATTTCGCTAAAAGGGCTACCGTCTTCACGGTAGCCCTTTCTTTGATGTATAATTTAGAGATTAAAAATGTCTCTAATGTCTAAACATTTTGGAGAGCACCTAATGATCGATGGATACGAGGGTGATCTGATTTTACTCAACAGTCGCGAAATTATGGAAAATATTTTAGATGAATTGCCAAAAAGACTTGGAATGCATGTTTTACTCGGGCCACATATTACTCAAGCCCCAGACAATGGGTTGAAAGATCCAGGAGGATGGAGTGGATTCATTATTATAGCTGAAAGTCACATAAGCATTCATACTTTTCCCAAACGTGGTTTTTTAAGCGCTGATTTGTATACATGTAAAAATGGGCTAGATAAAAACTTTGTTATCGAATATATAAAGAGTAAATACGCATTAAAACAAATAGAGCAAAATTTTGTAATTAGGGGGGTGAGGTACCCTGAAAAGAATATTCTTTAGACTGTATGATTCCGACTTTTCCCCTTTTTAAAGTATTGGAGTTTTCTGACAAAAATGACATAGAACACTATACTAAAAACCATCCTCCTTATTCTGATTTTGATTTTATGAGTCTATGGTGCTGGAACACAAAAGAAGAAGTGTCAATTTCAATCATTCATGATAACCTCGTGGTCAAATTTTCAGACTACCTTACAGGAGAACCTTTCTTTTCATATTTTGGAATGAACAAAACAGTAGAAACCTGCAAAGCTCTTTTAGATTTTTCAAAAAACAATTCGATTGAGCCCATAATTAAGCTATTGCCAAAAGTATCTATAAAGGATCTTGATAATAGTATTTTTCAGGTAGAAGAGGATAGAAATCATTTTGACTATATTTTTTCTGTTGAAAGTCTTGTTAAGTACAATGGAAGTTCCTTAAAAACTCAAAGGAACCTCTTGAATAATTTCCTGAGGAATACTCCTAATCCTAAAATTAAAAGCCTTAAACTTAAAGAGAGGGCTGTGTGTGATGAGGTCATGGCCTTATATGACACTTGGGAAGGAAATAAGGGGTTTATAATTCCAAATGAATCAATTGCAATTAAAAGATTTCTGGAATCTGTCAATGACTTCTCTTTTCTTTCTGTGGGTATTTACATAGAGGGAAAACTAGCAGCTTTCAACCTTCAGGAAAGAACATCAAATGAATACATGAACTGCCTATTCGCGAAAGGGAACATAAAATACAATGGAATCTACGCATATTTGATGAATTCGACCGCTAAAGTTTTGCTGGAATGGGGCTATAAATATATCAACTATGAGCAAGATCTCGGTATATATAACCTACGAAAATCTAAACAGGCTTTTGACCCAGACCATTATCTGAAGAAGTATGTGGTTAAATATAAATAAAGGGGGTATTATGGATAGGATACAAATAATGGGAAAAACGATGGCAACAACAATTTCAATATTTTCTGAAAGTAAGCTGGCAAAATTAGTCGGTTTGATGTTTGCTGTTTTAGTAATCTGGTGGTTATGGATTTATGGTCAAGGGACTCAGGGAACAGATGACATAAGACAACTTTGGGCAGCATCATATCAAATCCTCGCCATTTTCGGTGCGATTGCGGGTTTCTTCATTTCAAAATTTTGGGGAGGCTATAACAGTACAGTGGGTAGAGCAATACTTATGTTCTCTGTCGGACTTCTTTTCCAATCATTTGGGCAAAGTGTATACAGCTATTATATTTATTTTGCTCAGATTGATGTACCCTACCCATCAATAGGGGATGTTGGATTTTTTGGGAGTATATTCTTTTACATTTACGGAGCTTTTTTATTATCGAAAGCCTCCGGTATGCAAATATCACTTAAATCCTTTGATAAAAAAATGCAGGCGTTCTTTATTCCCTTGGTTGTTCTAGCTTTATCTTACCTTGCTTTCCTTAGAAATTACGAATTTGACTTGTCAAATAAATTAAAAATATTTTTAGATTTCGGGTACCCACTGGGCCAAGCCCTCTATATTTCTATTGCAATCCTTGTTTTTATGCTCAGTTACAAATATTTAGGTGGGTTAATGAAGAAACCATTGTCACTTCTACTATTTGCCCTGGCTTTTCAGTATTTTTCAGATTATTCATTCCTTTATCAAGCGAGCAGGGGATCGTGGCTAGTGGGTGGAATAAACGACTTATTTTATGCAATCTCCTATTTTCTGATGTCAATTGCATTGATTTATATTGGAGTTACGTTTAGGAAAATTCAAGAAGCAAACTAGATATGTCAGTTTTCGAAACAATTATCATAAGAATAGTTGGGGAACAGGAGCTCATCATTGGACCTCTTGCTTGGACTGAAGCGGGAAAAATTTCTGGCCTGCGAGTCCAAAAAGAAATCGGTGTTGTTTCAATACAAGGTGACCCGAAACAGGCAATAGACAGGCTGGTTGCAAGATATGAAAAACTTTTTGGCCAAATATCACGTGAAGTATGTAAGCAAGCCGTAGCCTCTATACTTGCAGATTTAAAACCCGATGAAATTCCTGCAAGTCTGAAATAATTATGCTTGGTAGAAAACCTGAAGAAATAATTGTGGATCAACCAATTGCTGATATAACGAAAACTTTGTATCAACAAGGAGCAGAGCTTTCGATAAAGAATAAAACTTTAGGCCTATTGGGAAAACTCTATGAAATTGGAACCATACAAATTGAGCCGTCCAAATTCGCTCTTCAAATATCAGATATCATAAGGGCTGAGTTGGGTTTTGAAGTGGTAGGCGTCTTCATAGTCAACCAGAAGGAAATGTCACTGAATAAGTTCTACGTGACAGAATCACAGAAGGTTCATGAAATTCTAGAAACAGGCGGGTACACTTTAAGCACTCTGAAAATTGAAGATTTAATATCAAAACCTGGATTGACTGATATCGAGAAAGTTGGGACCTTGTATTCAACCGCGTCTGTAGATTTAATAGATAACGGCTCTCTTGAGAGACCAGAACTTGAAAAACTTGTTGCAGAAGCTGGCCTAATAAGTTTTATCATCCAGCCACTTAAATCACAGGGTGGTATCGTAGGAGTCATCTTGATGGCACTCAATAGGCCTTACGACAGTCTCTCACGATTTGAGCTTGAATCTATTGCTAGCATAGGTAAAGTTGTTGGCATTCTCCTAGATAAATCCTTGCTTCACGAAGAATTAAAGGTTGCTAATGAAGGACAAGAAAATCTTATTCACATCATGAATCATCAGATTAAGGGGTACTTGGCGAAGGGTAGGAATATTTTTGCCGAGATGCTCGAAGATAAGGAGTATGGATTGACAGAAAAGGCTAGACCAATGATAGATGAGGGACTTAAGTCACTCACGGAAGGTGTGGACTTTGTCCAACAAGTGCTCAAGGGCTCAAGTGCCCAGAGCGGAAAACTTGTTTATACAATGAGCCAAATAAATTTCAGATCTGTGGCTTATGTGGCTACCGAGGAACAGGGAGAATTAGCTAAAACAAAGGGGCTAACTATTGATTTTAAATCTGACGCAGAAGAATATAAAATTGTTGGAGACGAAGTCCAACTTCGTGAAGCGGTAAAAAATTTGATAAATAACTCCATAAATTACACAGAAA
>JBBUBA010000007.1:0-11626 GCA_038058485.1 Patescibacteria group bacterium
GATCCGAATCGATAACAGCACGAAGCATCTCTTTGATCACGGGCCCTCTCGGAAGAAGTCTTTTAAGATTTTAACATCCAAAAATGAATTGTCAAACTTTACTATAGATGTCCCCTTCGTAATATTTCAAAAGACCCTCTTGCTGTAGTTGGAAGTTTACGATTTTAGATACCCAAAGATTCCGGCTAAATATTAAAATAAGACCCAAGCCAATTAAGATAGCTAAAACGATTTGGATAAATTTAAGATTAGCTCTGCTCATCGATGTTTAAAATTTTAGCTTAGGGGTGTGTAAACGTTCCTTCCCCACTCAATGAAATGCTGGAAGTTCTGCCAAGACAAGGAGATTATTGGCCAGAGTATCCTACTCCATATGAAGACGACGGGAGCAGAGATATATGACCAAATGAGATTAAAGACATTCCTAATGTAGAGAATGGTACTTTGTCCTTGTGTAGACCCAGCAGCGTCGAATATATCCCAATTCAGGAAGTATTTCAAAGCAATCAATGCAACCACGATAATGACAAGAATACTAATAAATCCTTTATTCTTCATTACACTCATGCTACTAGATGACAGGTAGATATGCCATGGGGTCTAAATAATCTTGGGGATTAGCAAGTGGGACGGAAGTGTTCTTACAGTTTTTGCTGGTTGAGAACGGAAGTATCTTTACTCCCGCTGTGGCAAATAATCCAAGATGAAGATGTGGTCCAGTAGAAAAGCCTGAGCCTGACTGTCCAGGTTGTCCGCCTGAGTAGCCTATTGTTTGTCCATCAGTGACGTCCTCACCAAGAGCCACAATTGAACCAGAGAGGTGAGCGTAGAGTGAGGAAACACCATTGCTGTGACGAATTAGTATCCAACGTCCATACGAGTAACATCCGAATTGATCATCAGTATTTCCTACTCCTGAGACAACTCCCGCTCTTACAGATTTAACTGGAGTTCCTACCGAAGCACGAAAATCAATACCATTATGTGTTCCTGAAGAGTAGAGGCGTATGGATGAACTAGTTCTCCCAAAAAGTTGAGTAATATAAACACTACTTAGTGGCCATGATAGAGCTCCCCTACCTGCAACAGGTCGGAGTGAGACGTCGGAAGCCTGCAACTGGGATTCAAAGAGGAAGAGTTGCTTTTCAAATTCAGCCTGTCTCGCTCTATTGTCGGCTAGCATTTTTTGATACTCGGTCTCTTTATTTTTTGTGGCCGAAAGAAGCAGGGCTTGGGCTTTTCTTGTCTCGTCGGCCACTTTTTTTTGTCCCGTAAGTTGAGAAGAAAGACTGACCAACGTCACCTTTTGAGTTTCTTTGGCTACTTTATTTTGAATAAGCTCTATCTTGCTTTTTTCGAGTTTGTTTATTCTATTTCCTAGTTGGTCCTGTACATCCCAGAGGTTTGTTGTGTCAGTCCACATCTCACCCAAACTTCTATATACAAGCAGGTCGAGTATGGGGCTGTGCTTGTCATAGGAGGCGAGTTGCTTTAAGGAATCTTTTATAGCGTTCAAGTGGACTTCAACTTCAGTTTCATTTTGATCGATATCGTTCTCCAATTTCTGTATGGTGAGGTTAGAAGAATTTATTTTATTTTTTGTTAGATTAAGGTCATTGGCCAGTTTGTTCCTAGTTGTGTCCAGAGTTTTCACATTAGTTTGGAGTGACTGCCCCTCTTTTGATAGTTGAAGAAGAGCAGATTGGAGATCTTGCTCCTGCTCTAAAAGTTTGCTGCGTTCTTGTTTGGCCGAATCAATTTTCTGCTGGATATCTGCATTTGTTTCGGCTTGAATATAGTTTGGAAAAAGCCAAGTAGAAATAATAAGAAACGTCAGAAAAAAATAGAGAATCCTTTTCATTTCAATAACTCTATGGCCCTGGCCACTCTTTTTTTTGATTCCTCAATACCCAAAATAGCTATTAGAGTAAATGGGTCTGGAGACTTTTCTTTACCACTTAAAGCATAACGGAGTGGCCAGAGGACGTTTCCTCTCCCCCACTTCTCGGCGTATTCCATCATGTCTTCTTTGTTGCTCATGATGTTAAGTACGTGAAGTAGATGGTTTTTTGTTTCTTCAATCGATGTGTCTTTCCATGCAATTTTTAATCGATCAAGCGGGAGTAGAGTGGAGTCATAATCTCTGGCAACAAGTTCTAGTTGCTCCTTGGGTGGTAGTAGCTTCACGTGTTCCTTATTCACCCAATCAAGCTTTTTCGTATCAAATATTGCTCCGCCCTTTTGAATTTTCTCAATGCTAAAAGATTTTATGAGCTCATCTAAGGAAAATATCTCTTGTTCAGTTCCGGGATTCCAGCCGAGAAGAGCCAAGTAGTTCAGTAAAGCTTGAGGGAGAATGTTTTGCTTTTTATAAGTATCTAACCAAACTGCTTCTCCGTGTTTTCGTTTAGAAAGTTTTTTTCTCTCACTATCTAGGATTAGGGGCAAATGAGCATATACAGGCCTTTCAGCTCCTATAGCCTCTTGTATGAGGATTTGGCGAGGAGTGTTCGATATATGGTCCTCACCTCTAATGACGTGTGTCACTCCCATTTCGTGGTCATCTACGACCACGGCAAGGTGGTATAAGGGTTCCTCGGGTGATTTAGCAATGACAAAATCCCCAAGTTCGGTGGTGTCGAACTCTACTTCTCCTCTTACTAAGTCGTTAAATTTTATTTTTTTGCTTGGGTTTCTAAAGCGAACTACTTCTGGCCTATCACCTTCTTTTTTAACTTCCTCCTTAGAAATGAAGGCGCTACCATTTTCTATCATCTTTTTAACATACGAAACATAAATATCAGTTCGTTCAGATTGGCGAAACAGCTCGTCGTAGGAGAGACCAAGCCAACTTAGTCCGTCCAAGATATTTTGTTCAAACTCTTTTGTTGATCTCTCCTTGTCTGTGTCTTCAATGCGGAGAATAAATTTTCCACCGTTCTTTCTTGCAAACAGATAATTGAAGAGAGTTGTTCTGGCTGTTCCTATGTGTAGTGGTCCCGTTGGCGAGGGAGCCATACGGACTATTATTTTTTTTCCAAATAAGTTCATATCAGTTTTGAATCTCGTGCGAAAGAGCTATCTTTATAACTTCCTCTGCTACCTTTTTAGCGGCGTTAGGTATATCAAATGCTATTGTTGCAGCAATCATCTTTGCTCTCAAATCTGCGCTAGTGATAATTCTTTCTATCTCTGCTCCTAGAATATGTGAGGTAAAGTTACCTTCCTCTATTACCTCACATGCACCAGCTCGTGCATAGGCAAAGGCGTTCGTGCGTTGGTCATGGCTAACCTTTTCACTTATAGGGATGATGATAGATGGTAGGTGCCAAGCAGCTATTTCGAAGATTGTTGAACCTGCTCGTGAGACCACCACATCAGCAGCTCCGGCAGCCATACGAAGTTCCAAGGAATTTAAATAGGCGTAAGGCTTGAACCTATCCTTATGCGGAGAATTATGGAGTATGACATCTGCTGTAGTTTTGACCGATGTTAGATTGCTCTTGCCTGTTTGGTGGATTACAGCAAACTCTTTTACTAGATCGGGTAGTGCCTCTATCACCACCTCGTTTATTACCTCTGCACCCTGGGAACCGCCAAGGACTAAAACGACCGGTACCCCTTCATCAATTTGTAAAAATTCTCTAGCCCCTTCAACTTTTCTTTCCCTGACCTCGTTTCTAATTGGGTTTCCCGTATGGGCCACCTTGTCGCTCGGGAAGTACTTTGCCGCCTCTGACCACGAGACAGCAATACGGGTAGCAAATTTGCTAGCCCACTTATTGACTCTACCTGGGACAGCATCAGATTCATGGATGACAACGGGAATACGCAAAATTTTTGCAGCAAACAAGACGGGGAAACTTGCATACCCACCCTTGCCGAAGATGACATCTGGGTAAAGTCGGTAGACCTTATAAAGAGCTGTGATGATACCTAATCCAGTAGTCCACAAATCAAGGAAATTTAAAATTGAAAAATACTTCCTAGCCTTGCCTGCAGGAACTTTTCTATACTCAATGCCCTGTTCAAATAAAACACTCTCGTTATAAGGAGTTGGAGCCATATAAAAGAGCTCGGGCTCTATGAGCCTCTTTTCTTTTATAAGTTTTTTTATTTCCTCGGCTACAGCGATTATTGGATAAAAGTGTCCGCCTGTTCCGCCTCCTGTAAAGAGTATTCTCATTTTTTACCAACTATTTTCCTTGGGCTTGGCCCTTGATACCGACATGATAATGCCCGCCTCTAGCAGAGTGATGAAGAGTGATGTTCCTCCGTGACTGACGAATGGCAGGGTTATTCCTGAAAGTGGCAGTATGCCTAGCATAGCCCCTATATTTAAGAATGCTTGGGCAGTAATCATTATAACAAGCCCAACTACAAGCAGTCTACCAAAAGGGTCTCCTGTGTTCGAAGCAATTTTAAGGCCTCTTGTCGCGAAAATTACGAAAAGTAAGATGAGCCCAGTGGCCCCCAAAAAACCAAATTCCTCAGCTTCAACAGCAAAGATTGAGTCCCCTATCGGCTCGGGTAAAAAATTAAATTTTTGCACACTTTGCCCGAATCCACGACCGAAGAATCCACCTGAACCTATAGCAATCAAAGACTGCTGAATTTGATAACCTGCACCTAGTGACTGTGTTTCTGGATGCATGTATGTATTAATGCGTTGCATCACATAAGGTCTAGTAAAAGCCAGAATCACAAAAGCAATGATTCCAGCTAAGAAAAGCATAAAAACATATTTCCATTTTCCTCCCGCGGCAAGAAAGATAGCAACTCCGGCAACCATAATCATAAGAAAAGTATCGGTATCTGGTTGCTTAAGCAGTAGAGCTCCACAAAGTCCAAAAAGTATTAGCAATGGCAAAAATCCATGTTGAAAAGTTCCAATTTCTTCTTTTACTTTGGATGCCCAAGCAGAAAAATAAATAACAAAAGCCAGCTTCAGAACTTCCGAAGGTTGAAATGAGAAATTCCCGAGTAAAAACCAGCGTCTTGCGCCGTTATGTTCAAAACCCAGCTGGGGGAAAAGCACCAAAATATTTAGAATAATGGCCCCTGCTAAAAGAAAAAAAGCGATTTTTTTTAAAATTCTATGATTTATACGACTTGCTAGAATCATGGCTATAGAACCAAAACAGAATCCGAGTATAGCCTGTGAAAAAGTAACGGAAGAGTATTGAGTACTCGATCTCGCTAGAAGTCCCAAAGAGGCCGAGTAGAAGATAAAGAATCCCGCAACCATTAGGATAATTACAGAAATCAAAAAGGGTTTATCTACCCGTGATCCCGAATGAGCCATTCAGTAAATTATAGCAGACTGCTCAAACTGGGCCTTTACTATCCCAATAGAACTATGACGATCCCAACAATGGCGGAAATGACTCCGATAATCCAGTAGCGCATAACTACAGTTGAAGCTGGCCAACCTTTGGCCTGAAAATGGTGATGAACTGGAGCAACCAAAAAAACTTTCTGACCATCTCTAAACTTTTTAGATAAAAGCTGGATAGAGCTTGATGCGCTGGAGATAACTAAAGTCGAAGCGATAATAGGAAGGATAAGTACTTGTTGGGTAAGAAAGGCTACCACCGCCAAAGTCATGGTTAAGGCCATAATGCCAGTTTCTGACATGAAAAACCTAGCTGGCGGAATGTTGTGCCAAAGAAAAGCTAGAAGAGCTCCAACTAAGACGAAACAAAAAGCAGCTAGGTCTATTTGATTCCCCAAGTAAGCGATTATGCCGTAAGCACTAAAAATAATGGCAAAGACTCCTCCAGAAAGCCCATCGAGCCCGTCTATCACTCCTCCCGAGTAGGTACCGAGCATGACAATAATGAAAAATGGGATGAAGAGCCATCCGATATTAAGGACACCAAAGAAAGGGACAATGATCGCGGTTACCTCAAGCTTGCTATAAAACCACCACGCTCCAATGATGGCAACGGTTGTAACCATTATCAACCTCTTTTTAAAAGAGAGCCCTCCTGCTTTTTGATCATATATTTCGCTGACAGACCAGTAGTCATCTAAAAGTCCAACTAAAGCACCTACGATCAGGGTAAAAACCGGTAACCAAGTTTGGTTTCTAGAGAAAAAATTAAGTTTATCAAACAATCCCTCATTAATCTGAGCACCAAACCAAAAGAGTATGATAGTAATAAGAGCACTTGCCCATACCACCATCCCACCCATTCTCGGGGTCCTCCTTTCTTCATCGCCATGGAGAGATTGGGTGATGCTTGCCGCTCGTCCATCGGTGGTGACAATGACACTTTTCTTTTTCCAAAACATATGCGCAGTTAGAAATTTCGAAACATAAGGGGTGATGATCAGCCCCAAAACGAAGGAAACGATAGCGGGGGCAAAGGTTTTGACTACATCTATAATCATTTTCTAGCAGTGAGTTTACGAACTCATTCTAATCGTACACTATTTTCAACACTTTTTATGCTTGCTCCCACCAGTTTTAATGCATCATTGAAGCGTCCCTCTTCCGTCGAGCCGAGGATAGATACTATGATAGGCCTTCCAATTTCAGGGTCAAAAACTATTATCAAATTTCCGCCGGCTAAACTAGTGGACCCAGTTTTAGAAACCATAAGCCCTGGTATAAGCACGGCGATAGTGTTTGTATTATGGGCCACATGAAGGATGCCATCTAGCGATGCGATGTTCAAACTGATTTCTTTTGTGGCAGAAAGTAAGGTGGGATGATTTTTGATTATGTACTCGACAAGCTTGGCTTGATCAAAAGCACTGCCATATGCCCCTCCCCTGCTCTCTGATTCGTCCAAACCAGTATCGTTCAAATAATAAGTACCTGTCATTCCTAGAGACTCAGCTTTAGCGTTCATCATTTCGACAAAGTCAGCTATTACTAGCTCGGTATCAGGAGTGGAACTTGAGATAGAGCCCAGAGCTAGGGCAATAGCCCTGATTCCATCATTGGCTGAAGTCATGAGAGAGAAGTCAAGAAGGTCTTTAAGGATCCAGTGTTCTCCAGAAACAAGCCCAGACTCACCTCTTGTTATTAAGGCCTCGTTCGTTATCTGTACTACTCCATATTCTGGTACTATCTCTATAGCTACCAAAGCACTCATCAGCTTTGTTAATGACGCAAGGGGTAACCGAATGTTTTCGTTTTTTGCATACAAGACCTTACCTGTGTAGACATCGTAAACGTAGGCCGATTTGGCATCTATGCTGATGTCAGTAATCATTTGTGGAATTCCAGCAATATTTTGATTTTCTGAAGAGTCAATTTGTCTACTACCAAATATGGAAATGAACGCTAAAAGAATTATTAGAATGAGTCCAAGAAAACAGAAAAAAATTACTTCCCGTCTATTCGTTAGCATCGTCGAGAGGATTTTGAATGAATGACTCTATTTTTTGTAAAGCAATACCAAATTCTGGGAGGTCCTCTCTTTTTTGAATACCAAGATGACGCAAAAGTTCAAGCGTTGGTTTATAACTGAAACTTCTCTCACCCACTCGTGACTCTGCTCGCTCCACAAGACCACGGATTAGAAGATTTCTTAAAATGAATCCCGAATTAACACCCCGGATGAAGTCAATCTCTCTTCGGGAAACTGGGCCTTTATATAAAACAATGGATAGAGTTTCTAGCCCCGCTCTCCCTAGCTCTCTTTGGAGTTCCTCTTTTTGTATTGTCTCAATGAGTTTTGAGAGTTCTGTATTAGTCCCAAGGCATAAATTTTCTTCATCTGAAACTATTACAATTCCACGGTTCTCATATTGCCTTTGCAAATTGAAAATTGCTAATTGCAAATCCTTTCTTGGTGTACCAAGAAGATTAGAGAGTGTGGCGAGAGATACTGGCTCATTTTTGAACAAAAGAATGGCCTCAATTTTTGATTCTAAATTCATGTTTATATCTAGACGTAATTAGGAGTACCTATTTTATCAGTCTCCATCTTAATTTCCCCATGCTTCACATCTTGACTCACTCTTAGAGCCCCTCGCTTAACTAACTCAAGCATGGCCAAGAAACCCACAATAACACTAATTTTGTCCTCCTTTCTATAAACATCACTGAACTTCATTTTTACGCCCTTCGATATCCTTTCGGCTAGTTTTTCTATCATCTCCTCAAGACTAATGATTTTTTTAATTATTGTTTTTGGCAAAAACTCCTTTTTCGGAAGCGTTTCTAGCACTCTCATTATGGCACTAGAGATATTTTCAATATCTGTCTTAGAATCTGGAGAAAAGACAACGACTTCCTTTCTGTTCGCACTCTTTTCAAAAATAATGTTTTTACCAAATAGTTCCCGGAGTTTTATAGAAAGTTCCTTGGTTTTTTGATAAAGCTTCAGCCTGTGTTCAAGGTCATCTATTGATGCCGTTTCCTCCTCGGTTAGTGTCAGGTTGGGTAAAAGAGAGCGAGATTTTATAAGCATTAGAGTTGAGGCAACCACAATAAACTCCGCACTCTGCCCTATTGGGAATTCCTCATGCTCTTCAACAAATTTGATAAAATCCTCTGTGACAGCCGAAAGAGATATGTCGTTTACAAAAAGCTTACGCTTCTCAATTAGATCAAGAAGCAAGTCAAGTGGCCCTTCAAAAACACTTGTCTTTACTGCATAACCAGAAACCACCATACCTATGGATTAAGCCTCTTCACATCTCTTGGAAGGTAGGTAGCTTCGCGGACATTAGGGAGATCGAGAATCCTCATAATAAATCTAGCAGGCCCGACTCCCCCACCTCCATGTGGCGGGCATCCATATCGAAAAAAGTTTACGTAATCCTTCAGAGGCTTCAAATTCATACCTTTTTCCTTAGCTTGTTTTTCTAAAATCTCTACTCGATGCTCCCTTTGAGCTAGAGTTGTCACTTCTATGCCTTTATACAAAAGGTCAGCTCGCCTACTTCTATCCGATCCCTCTTCTAATCGCATGTGGTAAAAGGCGCTCTTTGATTTATGGTATTCAGTTATAAAAACAAAATCATGATTAAATTCTTTTTTTACGTATTCCGAAATGGCTCGTTCTTCCTCTGGTGAGAGATCGTGTTCCTCACCACTTTCTACTCCTAAACTTTTTAATATTTTTTTAGCTTCAACCATTGTGATTCTAGGAAAAGATTTTTTAGGAACCTCCAGATTTAGTTCAGGGAATGATTTTGCCAACTGCTCGAAACCAGAAATAATCATGCCTTCCTCCGCGTTCATGACATCTTCATGTGAGTTTACATAGGCGATCTCAAAGTCCCATCCAGTAAACTCTGTAACGTGTCTAGTAGTGAAAGATTGCTCGGCTCTAAAAACTGGGCCGACCATAAAAACTTTCTCAAATCCACTCGCAATGGCCATTTGTTTATAAAACTGTGGTGATTGGGCAAGGTATGCCTTTTTATCAAAGTAATTAACCTCAAAGACATCTGCACCAGTTTCAGAAGGGGTAGACATGAAGGCGGGCGGGTATAGCTGGGTAAATCCCTCCTTGTCCCAGTATTTTCGCCAGCCCTTTTCAAACTCGGTCCAAACTTTAAATATTAAGGCCTTTTCTGGTTTTCGAAGATCGAGCCATCTATAGTCAAATCTAAGAGGTGCATCAGTTTCTTCCCCACCCTTGATTGATACTACCGGTATAGGAAGTTCCGGTTCGGCTTTTGAAAGAATCTCTATTTTAGTTGGATGCATTTCCTTGCCACCTGGGGCTTGTGAGGTGTCCTTCATCTCTCCTCTAGCTCGTATTACAGACTCAAGCGTTAAGCTCTTGGCTATCTCAAATTCTGAATTTTCTGCCATTACGACAATTTGAGTTAAGCCCCTCATGTTGCGAACAATAATAAAAACAATTTTTGACTGCACTCTAAGAGCTTGTACAAATCCTTGAATCATTTTATTCGTGATGAATTAACCCAACCTTTTTTCGTACCTCCACCATCTTTCCGTGTACAATTTTTCTCATTTTCATCCCTCCCTCTGTGACAATCTTCTTAACTTCATCTGGCTTCCCTTCCCATTCCTTACGCTTCTCTCTCATTGGTCCAATGAAGTCCTTCAAGTCACTGATAAGAGTATCCTTGAGCTCTTTGTACTTCCCTGTGTTTTCAGTATAAAGGGTATGCAAATAATCCTTGTCCCTTATTAAAGCGTGGATTGCATAAACATTTTTTGGAATATCTCCGCTTGAATCTGTCACAATACTCATTACTGCCTTCTCAATTTCTTCATCGGTCGCAAAAAGCGGAATGGTATTGTTGTAACTCTTACTCATCTTTTGTCCATCTATACCAAGAACTGTCTCGGTAGATTCAATAATTAATTCTTTAGGAATTTTAAATGTCTCATCAAACAAGCGATTAAACTTCTCGGCAATGTCTCGCGTTATCTCTATGTGTTGCTTCTGGTCCTTTCCAACAGGCACTACATCTGCACTAGGAAGAAGTATGTCTGCCGCCATGAGCAGTGGATAATTAAAGACTCCCGCACTTATTTCCTTGCTCTTTGCCTCCGCATCCTTGAAGGCGTGGGCACGCATAAGATATGGCATGGTGGTAATGCAAGAAAAAATCCAAGCAAGTTCAGCTACATGAGGAACATCTGACTGGAGATAGAGTGTTGTCTTAGCAGGATCAAGACCAATAGCAAGATAGTCCAAAATAACATCATTGGCATTTTTTTCCAGCTCCTCCTTATTTTGAACAGTTGTTAAGGCGTGGAGGTTGGCCACGAAAATGCGAGATTCGTAGGAATCTTGGAGGTCAACAAATTGCTTCATCGCTCCAAAGTAGTTACCAATATGAGGTCTGCCGGTAGGCTTTACCCCCGAAACAAGTATCTTAGACATGGCAATATGATAGCAAATAAAGGGCTATTTCAAAACATTTTCTCCACTCATTCTACCATTCGCTCGAATGAGGACACAAGGTAATATAAAAAATTTTAAAATGGAGAAAATTTAATGATTAAAGGAACTGAATAATTGCTTTTGCTAGATCTGGGTAGTTTCTATTGATGCTATAGAAAATATATGGACCTCTCTGTTCCTTATCGACAATGTCAGACAAAGACAGAACACTGAGATGTTTTGAGGTTGCCCTGAAGGACAGTTTAATATTCTCTGCAATATTTCCCACCGTTGCCTCTTCGTTCTTTTTAAGAAACGACAGAATTAGTAGTCGTCTTTTATTTGCTAGAGATTTTAAAATCTTTTCAAATTGTTTTTCTTTCATACACTCATTCTACCATTCGTTCGAATGAGGGCACAGAGATATAGATAAAAGGCACGTGCTTATATTGGCGAGTGGCGACCAAAATCTAGGCTAGGGGTAGTTCGATATAGAAGTGAGAACCTTTGCCTAATCCAGCCGATTCGGCCCACACACGCCCCTTGTGAGCCTCCACAACCCCTTTAACGAAGGCTAAGCCGTAGCCAGTGGAGTTGATATTGTATTTGAGCGAATCCTTGCCCCTGCCCCCTGATTGGAAGAGTCTGGCCTTATCATCCTTACCTAAGCCTATACCAGTATCCTTGACTGATAATAGGACCTTATTTCCTTTTCTCACAATATCCACCTTGATTCCTCCCTTTTCTGTGTAATTTATGGAGTTATTTATCAAATTTTTTACCGCTTCACGAAGTTG
>JBBUBA010000008.1:0-1994 GCA_038058485.1 Patescibacteria group bacterium
GCTCCTGCACTACGCTTCTCTATTAGAAACCCGTTAGGGAATTTGTTTCTAGCTAGCTCTTCTACTCCTATACCAGCCTCTATTAAGGATTTCTCAAAATCAGAAAGTTCGTGCTTGTCATACTCTTTTTGATTATGCCACTTAACCCAAACATTATGTGGGCACTCTCTATAGGATATATAGTCTGTCTTTGATAATTTAGACACTTACCTAAGTGCTATGTCGATAATTTCCTTAAGTACATCACTAGGCAATGCTCCACCTACGAATATGTTTTTTTTGTCGTCACTGGTTGTAATTGTGTCAGCACTGTATCCTCTGCTGGTTGCAACCTTCGCTAAATCAGTCTTATCTGCCTCAGTCAACGACTTCTTTACTACGATAACAGAGTAGGGAGTGCCTCTTGCTCCTGCTATGACCGCATCGTCCACTGCTTTAGAAATTTGCTCAGTGTATTTACCACTATTTAGACAAGTATTAAATGCAGTTACATCGAGTCCGAGACTCCCCGCAATTTTTGGTAGCTCAGCTAAATCAAGTGAATTGTTCGAATTAGTTATAGCAAAAACTTGATCAAGATATTTCCAAAACATTGTATTCCCGCCTTGGTCAAACGCACACTCTGTGGCTTCCGACTCCTTCAATGCTTTAGGATGAAGTTGCTCAATAGGGAATTGTCTAAATACCCACGACACCTTACTTGAATATTCGCTCACGATTTGGTGCATGGTGTTATGAAAGACCTTACAAAAAGGACATTCCAAATCTGAGTACTCGATAACCGTGACTTGTGCCGAAGGATTGCCAAGAATGTGATCCTCAGGGCCTACCGGAGCTACCTCTACTTTGGAGTTAGGTTGGGTATCTACCAATTTATTAGCTCCATCTCTAACTCCGCCAAAGTAAACTGCTCCAGCAACCATGGCTCCGGCCACAATTATAGCTATAGGGACTAAGAAACTATTTTTACTGCTGACTGGCTCCATTTTTGATTTAAGAAGTATACCACCACGGTTACGATTATTGAAATGAGCATACTTGCAAGCACATCGACAAGGTGGTGCACTCCAACATAGACTCTAGAAATCGCGATAAAAATTGTCAAAGTCCAAAAAATCAAGCCTACTTTGTGATTAAAAATGGTTACCAAAGAGGCTAAAGTTCCAGCCAAAAGTAAATGGTCTGAAGGGAATCCGTTATCAGCCACGTGATTTACAAGTGGAGTGAAGTTACCAACAACAAATGGCCTTGGGTTGTAGTAAATAATGCTCAAAATTTTGGCCACAATAAATGCTAAAGGTAGGGAAAAGATTCCAAGTCTAATGATTTCCTTTTTCTTGTCTAATTTCCAAAAGCAATAAGTCGCAACCAAGATTAAAATGAAAATCAAATATTTAGCACCAAAAATAAATAGAGTGTTTGTCAAAATGGTAAGGTATAAGTCATTTTATGCTCCGTTGGAGCTTCCCAGTTTTTAGTGTCAAGCTTAATTTCAAGTAGCTTTCCTCCTTCTTTAAAAATAAGTTTGTTGTTGGTTCGGGCATACTCATATATCTCTTTGGTGATCTTTACATCATCTAAACAATACTTTCTAACTTTCTCTACCTCTCCTTGTTTCCACCATTGAGTAGCTTCGAGACCGTGACCAGTTTTTTTTCGACCAAGAGTTCCTTCGGCTAATTGGTCTAGTTTCATACCCCTTCCATAGGCTTTCCTAATTTCTTTCAAGATATCCAAGCTCTTAAGTTTAGTAAGGTCCCCCGGGTAGTACTTGTTTAAAAGTGGTATATCGAAGTGGTCAGAGTAGTAACCGATGAGCATGTCAGCGTGCTCAATTATTGGCCAAAGCTTACCAAGTTCTGGTTCAAGAAAACTTGAGTACGAATCTGTTTCAGAGTCGTATATCCCTATAACTGCAATATCTAAAAGGGATGGATCGTTTTTACCAACGTCTGCAAAAACATTTTTTGTTTCAATATCAAATACTATCTTTC
>JBBUBA010000008.1:2094-11740 GCA_038058485.1 Patescibacteria group bacterium
TTTTTACCAACGTCTGCAAAAACATTTTTTGTTTCAATATCAAATACTATCTTTCGCATCCCGTTAGAAGTTAATTACTAATAATCTCTTTTTACTAATGGTAGCCGTTAGGCGGACGCACTCTGGGACTTTAGGTGGCCACATAGTTTTAAGTGAACTTCTAACGGGACGCATACGGACCTAATTTGTGTGTCTCCAGAAAGTCACAGAGAGTAATATCTCCCATACCAAAACCTACTGCCGGTACAGGGTCGACGTTGAACATTTCAAGTAGATTATCGTATCGTCCTCCACCTGCTACAGAGCGATTATTAGCTTTATCTGTGTCAAATATTTCAAAGACCATTCCTGTGTAGTAGGTTTGGCCCCTAGCCAGCGATTCGTCAAAAACTAAATTTGGCGCAATATCCTTAAAATCTTCTATGTTGCAATTATTTACTCTTATTTCAAAACTCTCATCACTAGCTCCAAACTCTTTCATAGTTGCGTAAGCAAGAGAAAGAATTTCTCTATCTCCTTCTAGTCCCGAAGTTCCCAAAAGATCGCAGTTAAGTTGCCAGTGCTCACGCTTCCTTCCTCTTTGAGGTTGCTCGTATCTGAAAAGGTTAGGAATGGAGTACCACCTGAGGGGGAATTTTAACGTCTTTCGTCTCGCTGCCACCATT
Organism: Patescibacteria group bacterium; assembly: GCA_038058485.1. Lineage (GTDB taxonomy): Bacteria > Patescibacteriota > Minisyncoccia > Phycocordibacterales > Zambryskibacteraceae > JAIFWN01. Next base: position 2,760 of record JBBUBA010000008.1, read on the forward strand.
CGAGCCAAAGTCGGAGTCATTTCTGGACGTAGGGTGACGGATCTATCACCCCTGTCGGTAAAGGTAAAGGTTTGCTCATTGACTATTTCATCACCAGATTTCTCCTTATATATGTCAGATAGCTCTAAAATTGAGGCGTTGTACTCAACAAAACCAAACTTTTCGGCTACTTTCCGCCATGTGTTGAAGATATAGTTCTGAATGACCATATCCTCTGGGTAAAAGTCCCTTACTCCCTTATATGGGCTTGTATCTAAACTCATAGCGACAATTATAGCATTTTCTGTATTATGACCACATGCAATTAGTTTTAAAGCTATATAAAAACCTTGGGGAAACACCACTTGAGTGTATTGAGCGCTTTCGGAAGGAGAGGTCAGTGTATGAAAAGGTGAACATGACCTACCTTGGTCGTTTGGACCCTATGGCGGAGGGGTTACTCCTAGTCCTTGCGGGAGATACGAAAGATAAAGATGAATTTCTTAAACTTGATAAAACTTATGAATTTGAAATTTTGTGGGGCTTTAGCACAGATACATACGATGTTCTAGGGCTTACTACAGAGATTGGATCAATGCCAGAAAAGCTTGATATCAAAATGGAGAGGCTTCTCAAAGATATCAAAGACAAGAAAACTCAAAGCTACCCACCATACTCGTCACGCACAGTGGGAGGTAAAGCCCTCCATGCTTGGGCAAGAGAGGGGAGGATAGATGAAATTGAAATTCCTAAGAGAGATATCAAAATATTTCATATTGAGCATATTCGCACAAGACTTATACTACAAAAAGAAATTTTGGCAGAGATAATAAAGAAAGTTGATTTAGTAAGAGGAGATTTTCGACAAGAGCAAATCAAGAAAAACTGGCAGAAAGTTCTCAATAAAAAAGAAATGTGCTTAATTTCCAAATTTAAAATAGATGTCTCAAGTGGCACCTACATACGAAGCCTAGCGCACGAAATGGGCAAAAAACTTGGTACTTGCGCCCTAGCTTACAGCATCAAACGCACAAGAGTGGGAGAATATAAAATTTGACAAATGAATAAATGTATAATAGATTCCTGTCAGAACCTGAACAATGCATTTTCTCATGGAGGTTGAGATGCCACTCTTCTGCATTCAGGCTGTTGCAAAGTGGATAGTAGGTCATCAAGAACCCTGCGGGCATGCACCAGATGTAAATCGCACCAGAGTCAGGAAACTGGATCAAACGTTTCCTGCCATGAGTGAAAACGCGGCGCGAGAGGAAGCTCGCAAGCGCATGTCGGTGTTTTTGGAGAGTCTTCCAAGTCCGGAATGGGGAACGCTAGCTTGGGTTGGAGATTCCAAGATAAGTAAGTATAGGCTCTTTCGAGTGGTTGAATTGAAGCACTAATCATGTGGGTTGGTGCTTTTTTATTTCAAATCTTTTAGTTGAGCTTTTGAGCGGGATTGCTCCAAATGGTCAACACCGAGTGTCTCCAAATGGTCAACACCGAGTGTCTGCCATTAGAGAATTCAGTAATATTGACAAATAGTCATTAATATGATAATGAGATGAGTAGAAGCGTCTATATAAACCCTTAATCACGAGGTGCTTGTGTACAAATATCGAATAGAGGCTTCCGCAGTATGGCTTGAGTATTATTCCAAATGCTATTCTTACGGAATAGGCTCTGGCTGGAGTGATGGCATGACTCGGAAGCGTAACCTGAAACGTGTGTTCCATGCCAGAGATACGGAAAGTGCCGTGGCGAAAGCAAGGGCAATTCTCGCTGACTTCAAGGCCAAGCTTCCCAAAAGTCTGCCGGAATACAAGGCAAGACTGGAAGGTTCCAAGATCAGATGTATGACTCTGAGTGCAGCCAAGCTTGTGGTTCTTACCAAACTCAAGTAAAGAAACACGGCCCCAACAACTGGGGCCTTTTTTATTTCAAATCTTTTCTTTGGGCTTTGGCGCGAGACTGTTGGGTTAGGAGTTGTTTGCGAAGACGGACAGATTGTGGAGTTATTTCGATATATTCATCATCCTTCATTATTTCCATAGCTCTTTCTATTGATAATTTCCAGGCAGGGGTTAAGTAAATACTGTCGTCAGATCCAGAGGCTCGCATGTTCGTCAGTTGCTTGCCCTTAGTTGGATTCACATACAAATCTTCTCCCTTCGAGGTATTACCTATGACTTGTCCTTCATAAATTTCATCGCTTGGTTCAACATAGAGCACTCCTCTTTGCTGAAGGTTATCCAAAGAGAAAGCTAGTACCTTCCCCGACTCCATTGATATCATTGAACCTACATCGAAGTGATCTATTTCTCCGGTGTACTCTTTAAATCCAATGAATCTAGATGAAAAAATACCAAGGCCTTTTGTATCTACAATAAACTGGCCCTTGTATCCAAGGAGAGCTCTAGTAGGAGCTTCAAAAGTGATTCGGGTATGATTATGTTCCGTTTTCATATCATGGAGTTGGGCACGTTTTGATGTGAGGTGAGAGATGATGGTACCACTCATTGCCTCTGGCACGTCTATCAGGACTTCTTCAAACGGTTCCATTTTCTTTCCATTTTCCTCCTTCAAAATGACGTGTGGTTGGGAAACCTGCATTTCGAAGCCTTCCCGACGCATGTTCTCAAGTAAGATAGCAATATGAAGTTCGCCACGTCCAAACACCGTTATATACTCACTTCTTGAGAAATCAATTTTGAGGCCGACGTTTACTTCAAGTTCTCTCTCCAATCTTTCTCGGATTTGCCTGCCTGTCACAAATTTACCTTCCTTGCCAGCAAAAGGGGAGTCATTAACAAAAAAGTTTAATGAAATTGTAGGTTCATCGACATCTATGGCTGGAAGAGCTTCAGCCTCAGCGCTTCCAGAAATCGTATCTCCAATGTAAATCTCTGAAATACCAGCAATCATGACGACATCTCCTGCTACCGCCTCCTCTCTCTCTACTCGTTTGATACCTTCGAAGGTAAATAATTTAGTAATTTTGGCCTTATAGATTTCTCCGCCGTGCTTTTTTACAAATACCTCCTGGCCCGTTTTTATTACACCTTCATAAACCCGAGCAATAGCCAATCGACCAAGAAAGTTGTCATAGGCAAGATTAAATGGCTGGAGTCTTACCGGTACATCAAGTTTTTGTTCTGCTGGGGGAACCTTCTCTAATATAACGTCGAGAAGTGGAGACAAGTCTTTCGAGGTTTCTCCCAAGTTTCTCATGGCTATACCCTCACGGCCAATGGCATAGACAGTAGTGAAATTTATTTGATCATTGTCCGCTCCAAGTTCGAGGAAAAGTTCGAGAATCATCTCGTGTACTGCTTCTGGTCTGGCCGCAGACTTATCTATTTTATTTATAACTACAATTGGTCTAAGGCCAAGCTCAAGAGATTTTTTAAGAACAAACCTTGTTTGTGGCATCGGCCCCTCTTGGGCATCAACGACGAGGAGCACTGTATCGATAGAGCGTAAGACTCGCTCCACCTCAGAACCGAAGTCGGAGTGCCCCGGGGTATCTACTATGTTGATTTTTGTGACGGGACGTCCTGAGCTAGGCGAAGGATAGAAGAGAGAAGTATTTTTTGAATATATTGTAATACCCCGCTCCTTTTCTAGAGCGTTATTATCCATACTTTCCCCCTCAGCAAACATGCCATTCTGACGCAAAATGGCATCAGTAAGAGTAGTTTTGCCATGGTCGACGTGGGCAATGATCGCTATGTTACGAATTTGCATGAGGAGCAATTATAGCACAAAAACTATATTTCCTCAAGTATCCTATTCTTCCACACAAAGGTCGTTTTCTTAAGGATAGTTGGTTCAGAAGCCATAGGATCATTCTCATTTCGGTCTAAATATTCAAAAGTTATTATTCCATCCTTTCCCGCAGTGATAGATTTAGGAGATACTCTGTCTCCAATAAAAACTGCGTTCGAACCTTTGTACTCCACATTTCCCGACACGTATGCTGCTAGGTAAACAAATATTCCAGATCCACCACCGTCTTGGGACAAAATTACAATAGTGTCATTCTTCCCATCGCCATTTATGTCAGCATATGCGATTGGTTCCTCAATTAAGTTTGTATCTACCGATATCGAGCTACCAGCTATGTTTGTGTTTGCCTTCCCATTTTTGAGCTTAATGGATCCATCTTCAAAAATAAAGGTAGCGTTAGTTGCATCGGGGTGCTCAACGGATGGCTGTATTTTTATATTTTGGTTAATAGAAGTTGTTCCCTTTGTGCGCTCAAAATAATATAAACCTAAACCGGCGATGATAATAACAATAAGTACGAGTAGTTTTTTCATGAGGCTATTATCTCACGTATCATCCGCTTCGTCTCTTCAACATTCTTTACCTCTATACATTCAATACCAGTTTTCTTTGCGGGCTCATCATTTCCACCAGGATAGAGGGCGTCTCCAATGAAGAGCATGTTTTGTATGGATATACCAAGTCTTTCAACTACTTTATTGATCCCAAACGCCTTGTCCTCACCTTTTTTAAGAACATCAATAGAAGTGGTCCCTCCAATATGGACTTCAAATTCAGGAATTTTTTCTTTGAGATACTTCACAATTTCCAAACGTTTTTTATGATCTGGATCCCACCTCTCCTTTTGGTCAAGTGGGGCTTTCTGGCCTAAAGCCGAAAAAGTAATCTCACTTTGTCGGTCTTCAATAATTTCACCAAAATGAATCTGCGGAGTCACGTACCCAGCTTTTGGCAAAGCATAATTAAACGCCTCCATAATTTTATTTCTTTCATCACGCGAGAGAATGTCCGCATACATTTCTCTAACCTCGCCATTATCAAACCGGTACATACTAGACCCTCCTGTTGGTTGCAAAAAAAGTGAGTTAAGTTTTTCAGACGGAAGCTTAAGATAATTCAGGAGTTGTTCCTTGAATTGTCTCCATCTGCCACCCGAGATAACAACAACTTTCATTTTATCTAAGAGTTTTTCTAAAAGTGCTTCCATCTCCGCATCAATATGGGATTTACTAGGAGCCAAAGTTCCGTCTAGATCAAAAATTATCACCTCTCTCATGTCAGGATTTTAAGAAGAGCGTTAAGTGAGAGGGTGGCAATACCAACTACACTGTCTGCTCCTCCATAGTATAAAAAGATTTTTCCTTTGCGGACCACATTGCCACAAGGGAAGACCACCTTGGACATGAAACCTTTTTTTTCATAATCTTCTTCGGGTTCAAAGAGGGGGACTGCAGTTCGAGCCAGAACACTTGTTGGGTCCTTAAGATCTAAGAGGACAGCCCCAACTCTGTAAGTGTTTGTCTCTGATATTCCATGGTAAAAGAGAAGCCACCCTTTTGGTGTTTTTATGGGGGGACCTGATATGCCTACTTTATGCCCATCCCACATTCCTCGTCTTGGAGTAATGAGTTCGATACAGCGAATGACCTTTTCTTTTTCAAAATCAAGTGAATTTAAAAAATCAGCGCAAACACTCTCATTTATTCTATGAAGAAAGACGTAACCAGCAGGAGTTTTCTCGGGGATGATACTTGCGTCTTTATTAGGCACGTCTGGAGGTGTAATGATAACTGGTTCGCTCCACTTTTCCCACTTTTTATTCAAGAAATTTATTTTAGAAATTCTAGTTATAGCTACTCTTGGGGTAGAACCATCATAAGCTGTATAGGTCATTACAATTTCGCCATTAATTTCCATGAGTCGAGGGTCCTCGCATCCTGAGTTACCTGGGTGATATTTTTTCTCAAAATCCACTCGAGGAGTATAGACGGGCTCTTCGCTTCGCTCTTTGATTACCAATCCGTCATCAGACGATGCATAACCAAAGGTTGATGTTTCGTCACTAGACATAGATCTGTACAGGATGTGGATTACACCTCCAAGATCTATAGCTGCCGGATTGAAGGTTCCATGGGCTTCCCAATCTTTATTTGGACGAGGACTTATCACTGGATTACCGGCAAAACGGCACACAAGAGGGGATGGAGAAGTCATGCTTTTCAATAAATCCTCAAGCCTAATTGTGGCCTTACAAGAGTGGGTATCAGCTGCACCGTAATAAATTTCTAAATTTCTTCCTTTAACAAGAGCTCCGGAAGGGAAGACGATGTTGGGCACGAGCCCGGTGGTCTCGTAGTAAAGTTCGGGGACCAAAAAAGCACCTTTTGTTCTACCAATAATTAAACGAGGATTATTTTTATCTAGGAGCACAGCCTCGATGCCAAAGTTATGATTTGGGTTACTGAAATAATGTGTAGTGTGGCTATAAATAAGCAGCCAGCCCTTACTAGTTTTTATAGGCACAGCGCCAACCTCGACTTGGTCATCATTTCCACGATGGAGGTCAATAACATGCTCATCTCGGTGTTTGTACCAATCCTTCCAATATTTTTCTGACCAAATATCTTCAATTTTATTGAAAAGAGCAAGTGCAACGTTTGTACCCGGTATATCAGTGTGAAAGGTTAGCACCGCGGCATATTTGTCATTAATTTTTTCTGGGAAGAGAGCCATAGCCTTAGCATTGAATGGGGTTACAAGATGCTTTTCTTCAACAGTTTTCATGTCCTTACTAATTGCCACCGCCACTTTTATTCCCTCAGCATTAAAGGGATAGTTAGAAAGTGCCGTGTAAAAAATGAAGTACTTTTTACCCAATTTTGTGACTCGGGGGTCCTCACATCCAAACCTTTCAAAATCTTTTTCAGGAATTATAAAGGGTGCTCGATCAAAAAAATCTTTGCCATTTTTAGTGGTGGCCCGGCCAATGATAGAGTGATGTATTTTTGGTTCTTCAAGTTGCTCCCTTTCTGATAATCCTCTGTAAACCACATGCGTGAGTAAACCACTTTTAACTGGGCACCAATTATATGCCGCAACCGCTTCCCATGGGTGCTCTTTCCTTGGTGAGAGTAGGGGGTTATGTTCTGATCTTTTTATTGTAAACATTTAATTAATTTGTTTTACACTTTACCGTGTTCAGTCAACCAACCTAAAAGTTCATTTAGGTTGGTGTGAGCTGCGCAAACATACTTATCACCTCCGCCGTAGTAAACATGAATTTCTCCATCTTTTATAACTGCACCAGATGCATAAACCACTCCGGGTTTCCAATCATTTTCATAATACATTTCAGGATTCAAAATTGGAGTAGGTGCCCGATACAAAATTTTCGTGGGGTCATCTTTGTCAAGAATCATAGCGCCTATTTTATAACCAGATCCAGGTTCTACTGCGTGGTATAGCACAAGCCAACCCAGATCTGTTTTAAGTGGTGGCGGACCAGCCCCCTTCATTACCTTATCCCACATTCCTTTTCGAGTGGGTTCGTTATAGCCACCGCCACCGTGATTGTGTGAACTTTCTATGTTTTTGTCGATTTCAAGGTTCGTAACATATTCAACTAAAACCTTTGGAGCAAGTCCGTGCAAAATTGCATATCTGCCATCTATTTTCTCTGGAAAAAGGCTCCAGTTTTTGTGCATTTCCATGGGAGGGGAGAGGTAAATTGGTCGCTTCCAACGCCACTTACCAGTTTTCAAATCTTGAAGGGCAATTGAAGTGAGGCTAATACGTGCGTTGTTCCAACCCTCAAATGCGGTGTAGGTCATGTAAACTCGATCTTCAATAAGGACCGCACGAGGGTCCTCACATCCACCCCAGCCACCTCCAGAGGCGTAATTTACTGGGTCAAAAATTCTTGGTACTAGCACATCTTCGGGTAAACCATATCCTCGGGTTGGCTGATAAACTGGGTAAGGATAAATTCGCTCGAATTTACTGCCGTCAGTACTTTTAGCATGGCCAATTTGTGAAAGGCCTCCACTTCCCATGGCTCGATATAGAAGATGGATAACTCCATCATCATCAAGAATGGCGGCTGGGTTAAAAACTGCCTCAGTTTCCCAATAATTTAATCCATGTGGAGCAAGGATGGGGTTATTTGCCACCCGTTTGAGTGGGAAGGCCTTATGCAGGGCCTGCTTGACAGGTCCTGCTAGAAGCCATAACAGGAAAAGCAAAAAAGTTACAATAGCTCCGATCAAAATTTCATTTGTAAGTAACTCACTCATGTTTGGTACGACCGTAGCGGTCATCTAGACGAACAATATCTTTCTCATCAAAATCACCTAAAGAAATTTCAAGTAGGACGACTGCCTCACTCCCAGCAGTAATCCGGTGCTTGGTGTTTATTGGAATAAGATAGTGCCTTCCTGGTTTTATAGGCTCTGAAATATCTCCAACTTCAACTGTTCCGTTCCCAGACATAATTACCCAGAACTCAGATCTGTGATTGTGATGCTGAAGACTGAAAGCTTCACCAGGGTCGACAGTTAAAATCTTTACAGTGGAGGGTTCGTTTTCAGTAAATTTACTGAACTTTCCCCAAGGTCTCTCTTCTTCATACGGATTGTCAAATAAGATGCTCATTCTTACCCATATTTTATACGGGTTTCTTCTCCAAAGCTATCAAAACTGTGTATTAGATTGCCCCACCTACGTCATTTCTCCACGCATCACGGGTAAGTGGGCCGACGATACCTTCAGGCTCTATTTTCACAGCTTCCTGATATTTCTTTACAGAGGACAAAGTTACCTCTCCGAAATAGGCTGAAGTCGGTTCTGCTTCAGGCCAAAAGCCTCTCCATTTCAAAAAATTTTGTAGAAGTAACACGTCCTTACTTCTTTCTCCTAAGGCTAAACTCCTATCGGCGACTTCGCGCGAAGGTGGGGGAGTATTAGGTAACCTAGCTACAGATACAGACTGATGGAGACTAGCTAAACGGATTGTGGGGACAATATCCAAATCAATTTCTGCAAAAATTGTGCCCACATTACTGACGAAAGACTGCCCAGCGTAGCCAAGACTGAGGAGTCCTACAAAAACTAAAGTCAGAAGAGATTGTTTTGAAAGATGACTTCTTACAAAATTCCGGAACTTATGCATATGTTTATTGTATCGCAGTTTTTTGCTACTATTCTTAAGTTCCGTAAAAGGA
>JBBUBA010000009.1:0-22774 GCA_038058485.1 Patescibacteria group bacterium
TGGTGAAGCACTAATATCAAAGTGAACACCATAGCCCGAATTAAAGTTGTTTATATTATATGTTTGTGATGGGTCAGCGTTGAATTGTTTAACGGAAACTCCATAAATTTGTGCCTGACGGAGTGTGAGACTTAGATTGTTGACAATATTTTTTAGAGTCGCACCTGCTCCAAATTGTTTAGAGTTTAAAGCCACTACCGTGGTGATGACAAGCATTATAGCTATCGAGACAAGAAGTTCCGCAACAGTTAACCCTCTCTTTCTTTTAATTCGGTTTCTAGTTGATGAATGAGTAGACATGGAAGAGGTCAAGGGCAAAGTAGAGTGAGGCCCAGGCCCCCAAAACCAAAAAAGGGCCAAAGGGAATCTCACTCTTCATTGTAATGCCTTTTTTGGAAAAGAGCATCAGAGGTACGGTAACAGCTGCTCCTATCCAAAAGGCCATCACAATAGCAGAAAGTCCGTTAGGAGCCCCAAGAAGGAACCCTATTGAGAGAGCAAGCTTCCCATCACCCAATCCCAAAGCTCTCCCTCTTGAAACAAGCCAACCAAGCCCAAATAAAGCGAAAAGGATAGGTCCAGTAAGGTAATCGAGCCACACTCCCCCAACCATAATCCGGTAGACGAGGGCGAGGGCAATCGAAAGATATACAAGTGAGTCTGGGATAATTTTGTGCCGGAGATCGTAGATTAGGATGACGGTGTAGATACAGAAAACAGTAGTAAGTAACAGATAGCTCGCAGTAAGACCAAACTTAAAGTACAGAGAAGCGAAAATAACTCCGGTCCAAAGTTCAACTAATGGATACTGTGGGGAGATGTGTGTTTTGCACTCCCTGCACCTACCACGAAGAAAAAGGAAACTTAAAATTGGGACAAGTTCCAAGACCGAGAGCCTCTTTCCACATGACGGACAAGAGGAGTGCCCCCCGAGGGTAATCCCGGAGCGGAAGCGAAGTCCGACAACATTAAGAAAACTCCCAACAATGCTACCCAAAACAAAAAGAAAGGCATAAATCATTGATAAATTATAACAGTCACTCACCAACCACAGAGGATCCTCCTATGGGGTAAACGAGAGCCAGCTTGCTAATTCTTTCTGGTGATCAGCTAGCTTTACAAAATAATTAGGAAATTCACCCGGATTAGTGATTTTTGACCTCGCATTTTTATACTCATTAAGGCTTGAATATGGATAGGTAGAACAATAGGCCATCAGCTTGGCATTATCTCTTTGGGTATTTTCCTTCCACTTTACATCAATTAACTTTGCGGGGTTCAGGTGGATATAAGAGTAGAGATACTTAAGATACCTATCCCCCGTTACCAATTCGGATCTGAAATTTCCGTCGAAAAGTTTGCCCTGTCTATGATTTTTCAAATTAAAATACATAGAATAGCCGGTGAGCAACTTCTTCAAGTATTTTGATATACCACCTTCAGTTTTTTCTCTAACAAGAATATGGAAGTGATTGGGCATAAGGCAGTATGCCCCAACATCCACAATTGTTTCACCTCTTTCGAATTTCTTCCCCAGATCGCGGGATACGATACTCTTCTCTGAATTGCAAACGTACATTAGGAAAAGAAACTTTCTATAATCCTGACCATTGAGAAAAATTTTTCTTTTGTCTACACCGCGACTATAGAGATGGTAATACTCACCAACTACCAAGGGTTGCTTCCTTTGGGCCATGGCTTATTTTACCACAGAGGATCCTCCTATGGGGTAGATCTGGATGCTAGGTTAGCAATTTGTCGTTGCAACAGCACCAACTATTCCCTTAGATGTTCCTGTTGAGTCAACACACCACGTGTCAAAGCTAGTATCCGGCACAAATAACGTTGCTGAAATTGCATAAGCTGTAGCAGTGGAATAACAGGAGAGAGTTGGAGTTCCAGGATAATTTGCAACAGTGGTGAAAGCGCTCATGTTCGATGCGGTATCAGTGAACATACTGCCTACTGTTGTGCAATCACCGCTTACATCTCCAGCTGTACCATTGTAATCCTTTTCTGGATCACTATCGTAATAAGCCTCAGCTGCTGATCTTGCATTTGCAAGTTGGGCTTTAATCTTAGCATTGGCACTCTTTCCTCGAGCGGTGTTCATAGATGCAAGTACGATTGAACTCAAAATGCCGATAATTGCGATCACAACCAACAATTCTATTAATGTAAATCCTTTTTTTATATTTTTCTGCATATTATTAATTACAATTAGTATCCCCCACTACAAGATGATTTTTGATCCATATTGATTTTCCACTACTGTCTACACACCAGGTATTCGCTGTCTCTCCCGGCCCATCACCTGGGGGGAGAGAAGCGGAGATGGCAAACTGTAGGGCAGTAGCTTGGCAACTTAGGGTGGTGCCCCTTGGCCAAGCAGAAGCAGAACCAGTTAAACTACTCAAGTTGTTAGTGAAGTTACCATAGAACATATCACCAGAGCAAAAAGGAGCAGGAAGAAGCATGGTCGAGGCGGTATAAGCACGCGGAGTCTGGCTCTCAAAATAAACCTGCGCCTGCGACCTTGCTTCATCCATCAAATTTTTGATTCTTAAACTGTTATAAACATTTGAAGTGCTATTTAATTTAAAGAACATTACAAGACCAAGCACTGCAACAGCTAGGAGGATGAGCCACGGCGCCGGACCTTTTTGGAAATTTGCAATCATAGATTATGATTAATTAACAGTTGGTGATGTTTAACCCAAGATGACCCGCCCTCCCCATAGATCTACCAGAACTATCTACACACCAGTGTGTAAAGGTCAGTTCTTGTTGAGGTAGATTTACTGATATAGCATAGCTTCCTCCATTAGATTGGCAACTCAATGTTGTATTGGGCGGCCAATTGGAACTAGCTCCAGTGAACTTGTTTAGATTGTTTAAAAAAGCGCCCGTAAACATATTGCCGGTACATGTGGCTGCAGGGGTACCCATGCCTCCGTTTGCTGTGTAGGTTGGCGAGATTTGAGTGTCATAATAAAGTTCAGCTTGTGACCTAGCTTGGGCTAATTGTGACTTCACTCTTGAATTGTTAGCCTTACCTCTAGCGTTATTGAGAGATATAAGCACAATCGAACTAAGAACTCCAATAATCGCTATTACTACGAGGAGCTCAATTAAAGTGAAACCTTTCGTTGTTCTATGACTCATGTTTATTAGCAAGTTACATCTCCCTGTGCTTGATGGGACCTTGTGGAACCATTATAACCCAAAGAATCTACGCACCAGAAACCATCGCCATTTATCGACTTAGGGAGAGAGGCGGACACGGCATAACGATTAATGTCTGCTTGACAACTTATTGTTACCGCTTTTGGCCATGCATCAGGTGAACCAGTGAGCCCAACAAGTCCAGAAACCACGTCTGTAAACATAACCCCCGTGCAAGATCTAGACGGAAGAAACATCGCAGATCTGGTATAAGTTCTGCTTTGAAGATAGAAAGAACTGGCAGCGATAGTCACATTCGCTAGGTTCTCTCTAACTTTTCTTGTGTCTGATTCTGTCCTTCGATTAATAATCACAAAAACTAGAACAAGTCCAATAATAAAAACGGCTATGGCCGTTGCAATTAGCCTAACAAACCTTGGTCCATTTATTGTCTTAAACATTGAATATTACTATTCTCAAACCTCTTATATTTTACCAAAATCTACAAAAAAATACATCACAGCAATCAACAGTTATGCATTTAGAACAAACAAAAATGCCTTTACGGCATTTTTGTAATCATGACTTGAGAAAATAAGTCTTAGAAACTAGTTGCAGACCGTAGCACCAGCAAGCGTGTGTGCAGCTGTGGCAGCTCCTGACAAGGCTGTGTATGCGGTACCTCCGGCAGTAGCCCCTCTTGATGCTCCAGTACTATCAACACACCAAATCAGAGTACCTGCTGGATTTCTGACTGCTGCAGAGTAAGCAGTCGCAGACCCACCACAGTCAATAGTGCTTCCAGAAGGATAACTATCTAGATCACCAAGATTTGCCAGTCCAGAAAGGGTATCAGCAAACATGCCGGTGGGCGTAGTAGCACACGTACCAGCAGCATAAGCACTACCATTACCGTCATAGTAAAGCTCTGCAGCGGCTCGGAGAGTCGCAAGTTGTGCCTTAGTTTTTGAGTCGTTAGCCTTGTTTCTGGCACTGTTAAGTGATGCAAGTACGATTGAACTCAAGATACCGATGATGGCTATAACCACCAAGAGTTCGATGAGGGTAAAGCCTTTTTGTGTCCTTTTAAGCATAATTATTATTAACTTCCTGTTACCCAATAATTATACACCTCTCTCAAACACCCGCACTATTGGCAATGTTGTATATGGGGATAAGCACTGAAGCGAGAAGGATGCCGACCCCAAGCCCCAAAGCCACTATCATAACCGGCTCAATCAAAGAGACTAGAGTATCAACGGCATTTATAACTTCCCGCTGATAGAACTTGGCCATTGTCTTCATAATGTCCCCCAATTCCCCCGATTCCTCCCCCACCTTGATAACTTGAGTAAGAATAGAAGGAACTTCCGAGTATTGAGTCAGAGCTTGAGATAGTGGACTTCCACTTTTTACCGCCACTCCACTCTCAGACAAGATATCCTTGTACACATCATTTCCCACCACATTGGCTGTCACCTCTATAGCTCTTACCATAGGTATTCCAGAAAGAATCATTGTGGCCAAGTTATCGGCAATAACAGAAAGGTAGAGTTTCTGATAAAGATCTCCCAAATAAGGTACCTGTAGCTTAAAACGCCCCAAAGCCTTCCTCCCTTCTGCCGTACGCAGAAATCTCGCAAAGAAAAAGGCTAGGACAACTAAGGCAACCAACAGAAGAATCCCATAGTTTATAAGGAAACTTGATATGCCAAAAACAATGGCTGTATAGAGAGGAATTGGCTGTCCAGAATCAAGAAGGATGACAGAAATCTTCGGAATGATGATAGTGAACATAAGTATCATCACAGCTATGAAAACCCCAATGACGAAAGCTGGATAGATAAGAGCATTCTTGGCCTTAGAAACCACTTCGTAGTTTCTATCCAAGTGGTCGGCAAGATATTCGAAAGTTTCATTGAGCTTGCCTGTCTCCTCCCCCGCTCTGACCATGTTTACATAAAAATCCGAGAAGATGTCAGGATGCTTGCCAAGAGCCTTTGAGATTGAGCTTCCAGCCTGGAGGTCATCGGTGATCTCGACCATGCTCCTCTTGAGATGCTTGTTTTCTATCTCGCCAGAAAGAAGGCTGAAAATTTTCAAGGCTGAAACAGACGCCCCGAAAAGGGTGGCAATCTGTCGGCTCAAAATAACGATGTCTTTGTTCTTGACCTTCTCACCAATGGTGAAATTTGAAAACCACGAACCTTTGTCAGCCTCATCTATCGAAGCAATAATGAGTCCCCTCTTCTGCAAGCTATCTATAGCAACCTCAAGTGAGACGGTCTCAATAGAACCTTCCTTTTGCAACCCAGACTGTTCAAGAGCTTTATATTTATAGAGCATTATATGTGTATATTAAATCATACGTTCGAGAGCTCGAGGGTTCGTGGAATACTGGAAAGCGTTCTCCGGGGTTATCTCTCCGCGACGAACAAGATCCGAGAGTGAGCGATTGAAATCAATCATGCCATCCTCACTCGATGTCTCTATTATAGAGCCGAGCTCGTGTGTACGCTTCTCTCGAATGAGGTTACTAACCGCAGTATTGTTTATGAGCAATTCGTATGCTGGGATAAGTCCACCTTTGATTCGAGGTAAAAGTCTTTGGGAAAAAATACCTAAAAGTGAGCCCGAGAGCTGATACCTTATTTGCTCTTGGCTTTCTGCTGGGAAAGAGTCGATGATGCGGTCAACTGTCTGCGAAGCCGTGTTGGTATGAAGAGTGGAAAGCACCAAGTGCCCCGTCTCGGCCGCTGTTACCGCTGTGGCAATAGTGTGCGGTTCTCGCATTTCTCCAACCATAATGACATCGGCATCTTGGCGGAAGATCCCCCAAAGAGCAGTGTGGAAATCAGGTGTATCGGTTTTAACCTCTCGTTGATCGATTATCGATTTATTGGCGGTGAAGAGAAATTCGATTGGGTCCTCAATAGTGACGATGTGTTCCAACCTGTCATTATTTATAAGCTCCACCATACTCGCTAACGTGGTTGATTTGCCTTGTCCGGCAGGCCCCACAACCAAAAAAAATCCCTGTTGCTTCGAGGCAAAGTGAGAAAGAATGTTCGGGAGATTCAACTCCTCAAAAGTCTTAATTTTGGTCGGAATAAGACGTAGAGCCACAGCTCTCCTACCCGTTGTCTCGTAGACATTACCGCGAAAACGGGCACCGCTCTTGTGAGCATAGGCGAAATTAGCTTCTTGTTTGGTAGAAAATTCTTTGGTGTTGTCGGCATTAAGAAATATGTCAAAAAATCCCTTGATATCCTCACTTGTAAGCAAGGGGTACTTCTCAAGTGGAATAAGGAAACTAGAAACTCGGATAATTGGTTTGCGCCCCTCGGCCAAGTGTAGGTCCGAAGCACTTTCCTTGCTGACTATGTCGACGAGCTCGTCTAGAAGCGTGTGTGGCGCTGCCATATAAACTTCCTTAATTTATTTTTTATTTGAGTCTGCAATCTTGATAATCTCCTCAACAACCTCCGATGGAATAGAGGTGGCCTTGACGATGTACCCAGCTACCCCAAGAGCCTTGGCCTCTTCAATCCTCGTCGAGACACTCTCGTTTGTGAGCATTATGACACTCGCGCCTTCTGCAAGCTTTTCCTCTCTGATCTTTTTCAATAGCTCTATTCCATCCATCCCCGGCATGATTATGTCGAGGACTATAATATCAAACTTAGTTCCTTCTCTAAGACGATTTAGAGCAACTTCCGATCCCACACACATCTCTGCCTTGACTCCGTACTTCTCAAACTTCTTCTGGTACATACCAAGGAGAAATTTGTCATCATCAACCAGAAGGACGCTGTAGAGTTTGTTCATCTTGATATTATAGCGTATTTACCTCTTCGAAAGGAATAATGCGATTGAAAGCCTTGATAATGGCGTCCTCCTTCATTGTGAGCATCCCCTTAGCCCGAGCCACCTTGGTCAATTCGGGCTCGGTAGGATTCTTCAGAAGCACCTGCTCAATGTCTTTATCCATGGTTAACACTTCCATCACAGCAACTCGACCCGAGACTCCAGTAACAGAATCCGGTGTGGGCGTTGCTTCATAGACTTCCTTCCCCACCGGCACATCTTTCTTAAATTCGGCCGGCAAATCAGAGAACTGTTTCTCAATCATGAGCTTCATGCTCTCACTAATGGCCACTGCCTTGCCTCCCCCCGGAACCAATTGAGAAACTAGACGCTGAGCCATCGCCAGTATTAGAGTCGGAGCGATAAGATAAGGGTCAATCCCCATATCGATAAGACGCGGGATGACACCAATAGCGTTGTTGGTATGGATAGTAGAGAGCACTAAGTGGCCAGTCAAAGCTGCTTGGATGGCAAGTTGGGCCGTCTCTTTATCTCGAATTTCTCCAACCATGATGACGTCTGGATCCTGACGAAGAGTAGTACGCAGACCTGTAGCGAAGGTGTAATCAATCTCTGGTTGAACTTGCGACTGACTTACTCCCTCCATATTGAACTCAACTGGATCTTCGAGAGAGAGGACGTTTTCGTGGTCCTTATCAAGTTCATTTAGCATGGCATAGAGAGTGGTTGATTTACCACTTCCAGTCGGACCAGAGATGAGGATAAGACCAAAAGGACGATCAATGGCATCCTTGATGAGAAGCATATTCTTCTCTGAAAGACCAAGCTCTATGAGCTTTTTGATTCCTTTATCTTGGTCAAGAATTCTCATAACCACCTTCTCTCCATAAGTAGTTGGGAAAGTTGATACACGGAAATCGATACGTCTGTCATCAACTGTCGCGGAAAAACGTCCATCTTGAGGCTTCCTTTTCTCATCCAAACGCATATTAGAAAGTATTTTTATACGCGCTACGACCGCAGAGTGCACTTTGATTGGAAGGACTAGGGAAGTATTGAGCACGCCATCCACGCGGA
Source organism: Patescibacteria group bacterium (assembly GCA_038058485.1). GTDB lineage: Bacteria > Patescibacteriota > Minisyncoccia > Phycocordibacterales > Zambryskibacteraceae > JAIFWN01. The sequence continues at coordinate 8,071 of JBBUBA010000009.1, forward strand.
AACGCACTCTGACATTGTCATGTAATGGCTCGATATGGACGTCTGAAGCACTCCCCTCAGCAGCATAGGAAAGGATAGTCGCAACAATTTTTGTCACTGGAGCATCTTCAACTATCCTTGCTTCCTTCTCGGCTTGGGCATCTTTTTCCCTGTCTGTCTTATCGAGAATAACGTTCTCTCTTTGAATCAGCTCGCTATCGAGTTCCGACAAGGCCTGTGTAACTTCTGACGAAAGACCTTTGTACTGGGCAAAAACTTTTTCAAAATCATCCTGTGAGATGAGGAAAAGTTTGTACGGCATTCCAGCTTTTGAAGAAATGAAATTTAGAGCGTCGCGGGCCTCGATGTCGTCTGGATCGACAACTCCGACCTCAAGCACTCCTTCCTTGATAGCCAAAGGGACTACTTTGTAGTGTTCGGCACTCTCTTCAGAAATAAGCTCCAATATCTTACTTGGAATAGTCGTGTTTTTAAGACTCCTCGTTGGTATATCAAGTTCTCCTCCTTTAGCCTCCAGAATTTTTTGTGGTGGCACCCCCCTCCCCACAAGCACTTGCTCTAGAGAAAGCCCAGTGCTCTTTGATTCCGCTTCAATTGAAGCAACGTCGAGAGCTTTTATAACTTTTTTTTCTTTGAGTATGTCTAGAATCGTCATTTAGGTGGGGCATGGATTAATCCTGGCCAATCACGTTAAAAGGGTTTACTCTTCCTGGAGTTTGTGACGGTATAGCAATAGAGAAATCAACCAATTTTTTATATAACGAATAAGAGAAAAGAGTTTGGTCCAAAGAAACCGTCTGGAGACTTTGATAAAGAGCTAAGACCTCTCCTCCCACTTGTTGGGCTGTCTGATCTTCAGGCGTAGGGGCACTGTCAGACTTGAAGAAGGTCATATAGACATAGAAGGCTGTGCCCAAAAGTACGATGGCTAGGATTGCTTTTTGATTTTTGTGGAAGAATTCCATGTGTTTATTTTAGCCAATACGTCTGCACTGTAACTAAGAACTCGTACAATCCTGTATCAGAAGCATCGAAGAAAACCGATTTGACATCAATGATACGTAAACTTTTTTCTATATCAGCCATGAAGTTTCTGAAATCCTCATAAGCCGCTACGAAAGAGAAGGTGACCGTCACGGCTTTATACATTTTGCTCAAATCTTCCTGAACTATTCCCGAGTTCACATCAGCTGTCTGGTCCACAGTTCGAATACTCTTTATAGATATCCCATACTTAGATGCAATAGAATCAAAATTCATTGCCAAGGTAACCGTATCTACATTACCTGGCAAAACTTTTTCCAATCGACTTATTTCGCTTTGTGGAATGTTGCTGTACTTCACCTCGAAATCATCTCTCTTCTTGCCAAGTTCACTTACATTTGTGAGAATTTCTTTATATTGTGAAGATTGTGCGCGAAGAGCTGTGACCTTGTCGTAATAAGGCAAAATGAAAGAATAGAAAAGACCGACAGAGAGGAGAAGTAGGATGAGTGCAGTAGAATTTTTCATATTATGGAGTTCTTAGAGTGCTGGTCGAAGTTGTCTGAGTGCTTGTCGAAGCAGTTGGCGCACTAGGCAAAACTACCGGAACAGACGTAGTTTCTTCCTCATCCCCTTTTCTGAAAGAGATAACTGATGGATCTAGATCGGTCTTGAAAGAGAAGGTAACATTACCTTTTTCATCTAAGGAAAGGTCCTCAAAGATGACGTTCTTCGTATACGGACTAGCGTTAAATATTTGTGATTGAAGCGCCAAGGAAGCATAGCCTCTAGCTTGGCCATGCATACTTAGGGTAAGTCCTTTGCCATCTGCTGACTCATACCGAAATTGACTAAAACGAACAGTGCGGAGAGTGGAGTTTTCAAGAAAATCAAAAAGTGGCGACAGGACAATGTGTTTATCAAGAAGCGCCTTGGTTGAAACAATGCGTTGATCAAGACTGCTTATTTTGTTTATAACTTCTGGTTCAAGAGAGGTGCGGGCACTCAAAAGGCTCTGACCCATTTTTTTGATATCAAATCTCAAATACCACTCGTAGCCAAAAATGCCAAGAGAAACCAAAATTGAAAGCACGAAAACAAAAACAGCTATGGTGCCTAAAATACTCCTATCAGCTCCCTGCGAAATATGAGTAGCGGTGCCGGCAGTAGTCAGGGGTCCCTTGGGAATGAATGATGATTGGAATTTTGGTTCCATCTATGAAAATTATAACCCATTTAGTTTAGCTAGAACAGACGAATATCAACACTTTAGCTAACATCTTGGAGTTTTCTAAGCGCCGCTCCTATAGCTACAGCAAATTCTGGCCCCGTCTCTCGAAGAATCTTCTCAATGAAAGCAGGGGTGGCGAGCTTACCAAAAGGGTTCCCCATCACTGCCTCCGTTTTAAAAGCATTCTTGGTAAGCTCATTAAGACCCTTCATGGCCGCCCCTCCACCAACTAAAATAACTTTTGAAACAGTCTTGTTGTACTTCTTTTCAAAATTAAGAAGGGTTCGGTTCGTTTCGGCAAAGATGAAGTCGAGAACTAGTGAGATGATTTTAGTCAAAGTTACGTCTTGCCCCGTTGCCCCAATCTCTCGCTTCATAATCTCACTCTTCTCTATCGGAAGTCCCAAGGATTGAGAGATGGCAGCGGTAATATCTTGGGCCCCACGATTCACTGTATGGGAGGCACGGATAATTCCGCGTTCTATGATGTAGAGCTTGGTCGAGGCTGCCCCCATATCCATTATCATCACCGGCTTCAACCCTTCTTCAACCACGCTACGCATGGTCGAGAAAATCTCTATTTCAAAAAACCCCGGTTCAAGACCCGCCTTCTGCATAATAGTTTGGTAGCGTGCAATGGTGTCGTTGTGAATGGCCACAACCAACACATCAATCCTCTTCAGAGTATTTTTCTTTTCACCCGAGTCTTCCTCCTCATCTGGGTCAGTGGGTTTGGGAATAACTGACCAGTCGAGCATTACTTCGGAAATAGGGACTGGGATATATTTCCTGGCTTCGATGGGAATCATAACCTCAAGTTGCTTTTGACTAACCTCCGGCATTTCAATGACAGACATAAGGGAAGAATTGAAAGGTATGGAGACTCCAGCAATGGCGGTGGTGATGTTTACTTCCTTCTCTCTCATGAGATCAAAAAGGGCGCTGGCTATTTTTTCCTGCGGAAGTTGTACAGCCTGCCCTATCGAGGCCCCACCATAGGGACCGAGGGCTAGTTCGCCATAAGTTTCAAGCACGGCTTGACCGTTCTTTTTTTTAATTTGTACTATTTTTATCGCAGAAGAGCCAATGTCTACCCCAACGACCGAAGAGGCCTCCTTCCGACCGAAGAACTTCCCAAAAAATGCCATATAATTGCTATTATACATGATACTACAGACAATATTCTCCAGTTTTGTCGACTTTCTCTTCCCAAAAGCTCTGAACGTCCTCAAACTCGAGTCCCTCACCCCATCCGAACTACTTTTGAAACTGGCCCCGGCCAAAGATCTTGGCAACGAAACTTTGGCTATATTTAACTATGCAGACCCAAATGTTCGGACTCTAATATGGGAACTTAAATATAGAAAAAACCTAAAGATAGCCCGGAGTTTAGCTATCGTCTTGTTTGACGTGATAAAGACTGAAATGGCTGAACGAACTTTGTTTGATAACTTTGTTAATCCAATACTTATTCCAATCCCAATTTCCTACGAACGTAGGCGAGAACGAGGTTATAACCAAACTGAGTTACTAAGTTTGGAAGTTAAGAAGTTAGATAAGGAAGATTTATTTGATTATTCCCCAGATATGCTTAAAAAAATTAGGCACACAAATAGCCAAACCTTGATAAAAAACAAAAAAGAAAGGATGGAAAATACCCAAGGCTCAATGAAAGTCGTAGATCCTGAGCTTGCGAAGGGCAGAAATGTAATAGTTATCGATGATGTAGCGACAACAGGCGCCACCTTTAGTGACGCCCGTCGTGCGCTCCGAGAGAGTGGGGCCAAGAAAATATTATGCGTTTCTATCGCCCACTAATTTTTCCCGCCTTGGCGGGACTAATAGCTTTCAATTGCTCTCACCGTCAGTACTCCATCATAGAGATAACCTCCTGCTTCAGAACTTGATGTGTCTGCAGGAACGTAAGTACCAGCTATCATCACACCACTTTTGAGTTGTGTCCCGAAAGCTTCCTCCAGCTTTGTTGTATCAAGAGAGTAGAATTTTTTATCGTCCCCTTTCAGGCCCATGATGCACTGCCCCTCACCCACGGCGAGTCCACTCTTAAGTGGTGTGCACTCCAACACTCCTGATACCACCACCTCCCCCGGTTTAGGATTGATGTTAATGACCGCTGCAGTATCGCCTTGCTTACTCTTATCTTTGTTTATTGCAAAATTAGGAACTCCGAAATCAAAAAGGAAGTACCCACTTGCTATAAAGGCAATAGTCGCAAGACCGATCGTCAGATTCCTTGGCACGTTAGCTATTTGTTAAGAACCATCAACCTAACCATCATTACTCCATCGTACTTAAAGCTACCGGATTCATCACTAGCCAAATCGACTGGTGAGAAAATGCCGATAACTCTAATGCTAGAATCGGTGACAATGCCGTTGTCCGCAGCTTCTATTTTCGAAGTGTCGAAAGCATAGAATTTACCATCATCTCCCACGAGTCCGAGGATACACTCATCCTTGGTTGGTGTTGCTCCACTCTTGAGAGGCGTACATCCAAGCTTGCCCACTACAGCTATCTCTCCTGCCTTGGGCTCTGCTTTTGAAACTACCTCTGCCTTGTTTTCATCTGTAACAATTTCCGTCGTAGTTTTGTTACCACCACCTCGGAAAAGAAGGAAGCCAACTAATATCACTACCACCACAATCACTCCTACTACTAGCTTGTTCTTGTACCAAGCTCCATCCGTTTCGCCCATGTTGTTTGGTTCCATAAGAAAATATATGCACAAATTACCTACTAATCACTCACCTTGAATATACCACCCCTAGGCCTCCTTGACTATAAGTCCATCGTTTAGATATATAAGAGAGAGGGTAAGGGAGGCAACAGATAAGCCAAAATCACGGACACCAATAGCAGTGAGGCCGAAGGACAAAGCAATGGGTAAAAGATGAAGTCCGAGAACCAGAGAAATAATACGGACAAAGAACCCCATAGCGAGTAAAGTGCCCAGCACAACCTCAAAGAGCCCATTACCCATCACAATCATGGCTGGGGGAATGTTAAAAAGACTCACTGCCCAACTCGGCACAACCGAGACCCACTTCAAACTATCAAAAAGTTGGGAGAAACCAAACCAAAGAAAAACTGCCGACATGCCGAAGCGTAAAAGATGCATGCCAAGCCAACTCCTTCTCGTTTCAAAATAATTTATAAAATTTTTTATTCGTTCCATTTTAGTTTAGTGTGCCAATTTTAAATCCACCCAGTATCCTTGCGACTTTCGAACTTCCACCGTGTTGATTATTGAAAGATTGCGAACCGTCGATTCCACAAAGAGAGAGGATGGCTTGTTTCCCGCCAGGATGATTCGGTATCCAACTCGTTAGATCATAAACACTACCATTTATAGCCGACCAGCAGCTTGAGCGTGAGTTGTGTTTGGCTACTGTGGTGAGAGTAGCCCCACTAGCTTGCAATTGCTCAGTCGGAGGATTAAACGAGGCTTGTTTAGTAACATAAGCTTGCCCACCTATAACTAGTGTGAGTAACGCACCTACCGCAACGGGTACCAATCTACCTTCCATAAGAAAACATTATATCAAATTCAATTTATTTAATTTCAAAAACTTTTTTCTTTGATGTTGCACCTCGCACGAGTCGCACTTGTGAGAGAGAAACTTTAAAATACTCTGCCAAAAGTTTAGTAATGGCTTCGTTAGCTCTCCCTTCCACGGCCGGTTCCTTCACAGACACTGTGTACCACTCCTCAACTTCCGGAATTAATCTAGGTTGTGGTGGCACAACTCTATCTTCCCACGCTCCTGCTTTAGCCCTTACAAAAACTTTCATCCTTAGTACCCTTTTTTCATTGCCAACATTATATACCCAAAGAAAAGAGCTGAGTCCGTGTTACACGAACTCAGCTCGGAAATTCATCTATCTTCCATCAAAATCCTCTCCCGTGACCCATGGCGATTCCCTAGAACTGAGAACCTTGCTCGCGACTCCTCCACGGAAGATCCTACAGTGAGGTCGAGTACCTGTTGTAATCTCGGGTAATTGAAGACCCCTCTGTACTGCCACAAATGGTCTGTCGAGTCTATCACCGAAGTGATGACCAGAAGCTCATCTGTGGAGGAATCGTAATCGAAACTGGCTCGGTACACACTGAGGAAATCAAACCGCCTGTCAAAACGACTGACAATGGGCAGTGGATAGGTCTGCCACTGCGTGCGGTTTGTACTCTTTGCGAAGTAGAGGTCGGAGCGGGAACAGCTCCCGTCGAGCCTCGGTGAGTAGGCAACGTACATAGCCCACCACTCATTCTTCGACGGAATGTAGCGCACCTTGAGGTGCCAGATGACGAGTCCTGCTTGCTTCATGTTGATGCTACTCGCAGGACCAAAAGTCATCTCGCCCAAACTGGCACGACCGTCTAGAGCTGAGCGCATCTTGATCTCAGTTGACGTGGCTCCGCACCCTCTGATCCCAGCGCTAACGTAGAACATGTCCCGAGCGTTGCCCTTCCCATCGGTAATCGTCTGGGAGACAGCATCGTGATTCGGCTCCCAAAAGAGTAGCCTACTCTCGCCCCAGTTGACACCATCGCAAGAGTTGAGCTCTCGAATGTTGTTCTCACGGAAAACGAACCTGAAGACGACACTCATACACCCACGAACATGGTCAAAAACGAGTTCGGGGTCCGAGTTGTACCCAGCCATGTACCCAGGGACGAGTGGATCGGGCACACCGGGTGCGGGAATCCAGTTTTCACCATCATTGCTGACTTTGAGAGAAGGATTCTCGAGCTCCGCAAGGAAAAACCTGTACGGAGTAACCACCATCCAGTATTTGTACCCTGCCCATGGTCTGTCGAAACGGATGAAATCCGGGTGGATCGACTCCCCTGAGGAGTCGTACGTCGGCACGGCAATGTAGTGGAGCGACACAACCTCGGTCAAGCGGATCGAATCGATCCAAGTTGAGTCGAGTCTCAGTGCGACTACCACCGCCTTCTTCGGCGCTGTCGGGCCATCGTCTTGGCAAGAAGCGGAGAATACCGCGACTGCCAAAGAGACTACAATGAGTCCCTTCTTCATCTGGCACTCTCCGGTTAGTAGATAGAATTACAAAGAGCAGTTCAGCTCTAGTTATATAGTGATTTAGGAAAAAGTCAAACTTAGTTACTCCCGACTCTCATAAAGCTTCCTCACATTCATTCTGATGAAATCGCTGAGTCCATCTCCCTCTTCAGCTCTCTCCTTCATCCTCTCGATATTCTCCTCCCCAGCACTCTGCTCTGTGTATTTATAGGTATGAAAGCCACTGTTACTCGGATCAGTAAACTTGACCACGATAAAATCCTCTCCAATCTCGTATCCCTCTATCGTCTCTCTCCCACTTAGATTTTTATAAATTTCCATTCTTTAATTCTACACCTATTTCTTTTTCGTTTTAAAAGCCGAGTTTCTCTTCCACGAGGAGCACAGTCACGCTCCTCTTCATCATCGGATTCTCTTTGTGGAGTATTAAGGTCTTCGAGTTCTGGGTGTGAACTTTGTAGGCCTCCATCGCGCGCGTATCCTCAAGTGGGACGACGTGCTCCTCGAGCCGTCTCACGGCGTCCGTAAGGGTGGGAGTAATCTTATGCGTACTTACCACGAGGATGAGGTTGGGTGAGGTGAAGGCGAGATGTGGTAGTTGGCTACCGGAGTTCGAGGCTATAACCATTTCCCCAGTCTCTGAGAGTGCGTGGACACTACCAAGGTAGAAGTCGGAGAAGGCGGACATGCGTCTAAGCTCAGCCTGCTTCATCGCGTCTGACTCAGCGAGGATGTCCGCATGGAAATTCCTCCAGCCATGCTCTCCTCCCTTGAGATAGTCTATGTAACCAATTTCTTGAAGAGTGACGGATGCACCATTGTGTACCGATGCTCCCTTGGGTATCATCGATTTAATCTTCTCTAGAGCGAGAACCCCGCTCTTTACGACTTCGACCTTGAAGCCGTTAGCTATTAAAGATTCTTTAGTTTTGGAAACTGCTTCAGTCGAAGCAAGGGTGTCGAATGTTGTCATGTTTGTTTAAAGCTACCTATATGAGACGTCCGCACTCTAGAGAACTTACTGACTTGCCGAGTATCTCTAATTATTCTCCTTATTCTCCTATTTCTTCATTCTACCATTCGCGCGAACCCGCCTGCCGGACCCGTCGGGCAAGTAAGACAATAGGGGTGTGGGGGCCCTCTCAATATGTTTAAGTAGGTCTAATTGATTTCTAGGATCCGATTCGTTCATCCCATTAGAGATAGGAAACGCTTCAATCTATTGTGAATATAACGTTTTCTCATTGCGGTTTTTAAATATTTTTCACGTCGCTTGGTATCTTTTTCATCAAGACAAGCCTCGTAATAAATTATATCGTATGGACCTCGTTGATTAGTATAGACTGATTTACCACTATTGTGTTCGCCGAAGCGTTTCCGTAGGTCATTTGTATAACCAATGTACAAGCGACCATTCTTCTTACTTTTAAGTACGTAAGTGTAAAACATCACTAATCTCTAACGGGATTCATCCAAATATTCTACCTCAGTTCTACTATGCAATCTCTCAAGAAGGTCTCAACAGCGCTCACAGTATCCTTTTTTAGTTTTGAGTTACTTTCAGCAACCCAACGGGCAAAATTGTAGAGCTCTTTGTTGTCTACCTTAAGCCATTTTCCATTCTGAAACAGAAAATAAAACAGAGTGGCCATAGCAATGCGCTTGTTGCCATTTTGAAATGGATGGTTCTTAACCATGAAGTAGAAAAGAATGGAAGACTTTTTAAGTAACCCTGGATAAAGTTGCTTCCCACCGAAAGATTGGAAGGGGGTCTCGATACATCTCTCTAAGGCGTTGGTGTAGCGTGTACTAAAGTCAGGAATGGGTTCTGTCCACGTCATCGTCTCTCTTGCCAATCGATGGGCAACGTACTCAATATCAGTTATGTTGAGTCTTTTTAATTTCATGATTATTCCTTACCCAAAAGGCGGAGAGTCTCACCGTATTCCTTAACAACCTTTTCTATTGCCTGTTTGATCACCTCTTTCTTTTCTTCTGTCAAAACACCTGCATCTGAGGCACCAACAACCTCTGGAACATGTTCCATTGAGATAGCGTAGGACCGACCAATCTTTTCCGCGGGGATTTGGCCTTTTTTAATTTTTTTAAACACAGCAATACGACTAATACCCAGCATGTTAGCTAGTTCCTGGACAGATATATAAATGGCTTTCTTTCCTTTATTTTCCATGTGATAAGGTTAACAATTGTTAACCTGAAAGTCAATAGGTTAACAAGAGCAAAAACCTATTTCCTCCTCCCTCAGCCTCTCAATATGTTTGAGTAAGTCTAATTGATTTCTTGGATCCGATTCGTTTGTTTATGATCCTATTTTCCACACACCTTTTTCCAAAAAAGCTTCGACGGTTTGACGCATTGCTTTATTGATAAGATTTGAGTGCGACAGCTTATTTTGCCTTGCATAATCAACCAACGTCATGATTTTCTTACCCTCTAAATACGCAAGCCTTTTGTGGTAACTGTTCGTCAGTGCTTTGCCGACAATTTCTTCCATAATTGCAGTTGAGCCGTCTAAATCAAACTCCCTAAAAGCATCATAATACTTCTTGCGATCAATAAATTTAATATTGATAGGAACAAAACCATCTCGTATCATTAAATAATTATTTAAGACACGCCCAATACGACCATTACCATCAATAAACGGGTGAGTGTATTCAAAGGCAAGATGTAGCCGAGCAATACGTTTTATAATATTTTCATGACTTGAGGCGTTATAATCTCCAAGCATTTTTTCCAATCTTTCAATAACTTCTTTCGGGTGTGGGGCTATATGACTTCCGACGCGGACGCGCTCATCATCTTTTCTAAATCTTCCCGCAATATCATCACGAATGTTTGATATAAGCATTTTATGAAGCGCCAAAACAACATCAAGAGTAAGTTCCTGCTCTTTGGCTCGTTTTTCGATGTAAGACACAACTCGGGCCAAATTTTTTGCTTCAAAAATTTCTCGCTCACTGATAAAGCGATCGAGGTCAATAGCTAAAAGTATTTTTTCAGTCTCTTCGAGAGTCAAAGTACTATTTTCAATAGCATTTGAGTTGTAAACTTGCTCAGCGATTTCAGCTTCACTGACAAGCCTAATAAGTGCCTCTTTGCCCGTAGAAGCTTTATAGTACCTTTCTCGTAAAAGACTTATTTTATTAAAAATGGATGATACCTTTGCCATATACACATAAGTATAGTCATTTTCACGGTTTTGTCAAGATAATCGTGAAAAACACTCAAAATAGTACCATTTTTCACGGTTTTGGATTTTTCTATATTCAATTGTCAACGAGTCTATAATCCCCCTTTAAATGCTTTGCTCAAGACCGACTTGTCTCTCACATTCATCGACTTATCCCGTTAGAGATAGGAAGCTTGCCTTCCGCGAGCTCTAATGGGACTTCTTTTTAGTTTTTGCGTCGCGGACTACAAGCGCTCCGCCTTGTTTTTTCATCCCGTTAGAGACAGGAAGCGCTTTAATCGATTTTTAATATATCTTTTACCCATGCCAGATTTCAAATACTTCTCTCTGGCGGCGGCATCATTCTGATTTACACATGCTTCATAATACATCAACTCAAACGGTCCACGATTTGCTGTCGATACAACCTTATTTCCATTGTGTTGAGCCAAGCGCTTCCGTAGATCATTTGATATTCCCGTGTACCACTTACTATCTTTTCGACTTTTTAATACATACGTATACCACATATTGTCTCTAACGGGACAAGCCTCCAACCCGATGCCTCTCACGCCAGCCTAGAGATCGCACAAGTTCTATGGGTAATGTCAGCCCCAAGCTCTGCCTCCCCATCTTCGTCAACTTCCTCACATTTGTTTCTTCAATTTTTCTAGCCATGCTTTTGTTTTACGCCTGCCTGCGCAGGCAGGTACATATGTAAGTAATAATGTACCTGCCCGCCGGGCCCAGCAGGCGGGTGTAAATATTGTATAGCATAACTTGCTGCTTTTTTTGAGTCCGGTGTTATAATTTATAGCAAATGAACAGGGTAAAAAACTATAGAACAATCGACCTATTTGCCGGAGTTGGAGGGATAAGAATTGGGTTCGAGAAGGCAGGTTTCCGAACTGTGTTTGCAAATGATTTTGAACCAAAATGTAAAAGCACTTACGATCTAAATTTTACTGATACACCACTCACGGTTGCAGACATAAGAAAAATCAAAGTTAGCGATTTGCCAGATTTTGATTTTCTTTTAGGGGGATTTCCTTGCCAAGCATTCTCTATTGCAGGATATCGACAAGGGTTTAAGGATGATAGAGGAAATTTATTTTTTGATGTAGCAAGAATAATAGATGAGAGAAAGCCAATTGGATTTCTATTAGAAAATGTAAAAAATCTCTTCAGTCATGACGGAGGAAACACGTTTCGAGTCATTTCAGAAACACTCGACAAACTTGGATATGATATAAAATTCGAGATATTAAACACTATGTATTATGGAAATGTTCCTCAAAACCGAGAGCGTATTTATATAGTTGGATTTAGAAAAAATACTGGATTCATTAACAACTTTGAATTCCCAGAAATGATTCAGAGATACAAATCTGTTACTGACCTTTTGGACAAGCCAGAAACTATTGATCAGAAATATTATTACAACGACAAACCACTATTTAAGAAACTGAAAGAATATAGTTTTGAACCAGGTCATGTTTATCAATGGAGACGACAATACGTTAGACAAAACAAAAGTGGAGTATGCCCGACATTGACCGCAAATATGGGGACAGGTGGACATAATGTTCCATTAGTTAGAGATTCCAGGGGAATAAGAAAACTCACTCCAAGAGAATGTGCTAGATTGCAGGGCTTTCCTGATTCCTACAAATTACCGAGTATTTCGGACTCTCATTTATACAAACAATTTGGTAATTCAGTAAGTATTCCGGTCATAGAAAGAATCGCGCAAAACATTCAAAAAGTTCTGAATAAAAAGAGTCTGGAAATCAAGCAACCAAGGCTTTCCTTGTCTGTTGTTTAGTACTATATTTTAGTCGCAATCTTCAGGAGGTTATCTTCTAATCCTGAAATCAGGCCTTTTTTCTGTAGAAATGGGATATTTCTTTTGGCAATCCACAGGTTATTTCTATCTAGAAATGGATTTCTGCCCATTGTCGTCATATTGAAAAGATATATCTTCCCTTTTTGCAATAAAAATTCTCCTACAGAGCTACTTGTAATTTTTACATCTGAAATACATCTTATGTATCTTCTCAAACTTTTTTCATTTATCTTTTCAAAAATTTCGATTTGCCCAACAATCTCTAATGGCCCCATGAATTCTGGTGTTTTGTGTCCAGGATTCTGCATATACAAGTCTAATTTAATATCTTTACCAACTAAAACTCTTGGAATATCACCTCGCTCGATTAACTTAATTGCTTGTGGGCCAGGATCTGTAAATAACTCAGTTTCATAAAACAAGCTTTCACTTAAAAACTTAATGCCATTGGTTTCGAGTTCTTTACCTGAAATAGCATAATCAATAACAACATCTGCTCCGGACATATTTGCAAAACCGGCAAGAAGTGGATTATTTATTCTTTTCTTAAGATACATACCAAGAGCATCTCTTTCTTTTTTTCCATAAACTTTTTCATTACTCAAGTATGCTCCCACTATATAAATTTCGCCTTTTGCAATGGATTTTGCGGTATCAAACTGTTCAACAGTCATGCCTACATATCGATCCTCCAACGAAATATTTTTAATTTCTACATAAATATTTGGGCCTCTTTTGGATCCTTTTTCCATAACACTAACGATATCTGGGTCATCCTTTGCTTCAGATGTCTTTTTGATATCAAAATCTGTAATCAACTCTTTCTCCGGACTAAGACTGGAGAGAATGTGGGCTACACCTATCTCAATAAGCTTGCCATGCATAAAACTATCCAACACTCCACCAAGTCCTCTAGCTGATCCGGCTGTACGGGTAGTGCTAGATTTTTGAGGATCCAAGTGGTATTTAACTGAAAAATCAAATACTTTTTCGAAATCTTCTTCTGACAGGCGGTATTTCATGATTTAAGTATGTTTCTTATGTAGTCTATCGTATTTTTCTTTAAATCTTCAGTGATTACGGGGCTTGATCCACCGCTATTTCTATCAACCAAGCCAGGTTTATGAGCTAGAGAAGTTCTGATGTCTGAAATACTAAAGCCATCAATTTTATGATCCTTAAAATCAAGTTTTTTATCTTGAGCTTGGTGAAAAAGTTGTAGCAAGTAATCTGTAGAAGGCACATCGAAAATTACATAGTTTATTTCTGCATACGTCGAATCATTCAATACACTACTTAACGAAGGGACTGACACGACTGTCGAGCCGTCATTGTCTCTCGAAACGGTATAGATTATTTGGTCAGCTACTAATTCAATAAAATAGGGATCGTGGGTAGTCAAAATTACCCTAATATTATTCTTTGATATAGCAAGCAACGCATCATGTAAGCTCCTTTTTAATTTTGGGTGTAAATATATTTCAGGTTCTTCAAATAGCAGGAAAAGTTCTTGGTTTTGTGTATTTGCTTTGCCTAATTCTTGCAATATAGCAGTGATAATTAGTCTTTGAGTTCCCTGCCCAACTTCTTCAATTTTTAAGTCACAGCCAACTCCATATTTATCTTTCACGACAGAGTCTAATATTTTTTTAGAAACTTCATCTTTGATGATTTTTTTGACATCATTTTCAGTCAGTTTTTTCACTCCCAGTTCTAAACTTACATTGGGAACTTTAAAAGAATCGAAGGTATTTGATATTTCATCTAAAAAATTCTTTACAGTTTCATAATTTACAATCGGTAACTGGCCAATAGTAATATCAATTAACTTTAGAAAAGCCCTTCTCATTGGGTCCTCTGTTGCGGTGGTTTTCACATGTTCACCTGCTTTTATACTTTCCGCTGGTATATAGATGGTTTGTTCTGGAGGCAAAACATCCTTCATGGCTTTTATGAGATTCGTTTTCCCAGCATTATTCTCTCCAGCGAATATTGTGTACTTTCCTAATTCAAAATTTATTTCTTTCGTAATACTACTATTATCTCGTGGCTGTATATTCATATTCATAATTTGAGGGATGTCTAAAGAATCGATAGTGGTTACAAATACGCAAAAACTCTACCATTCGACAGGCTCATAGTAAACCACTTTTGGAGTGGTTTGGGTATGCCGAGATTATGTACTTACATATGTACGTACCAGCCAGAAGCCGGGCGGGCCTATTTATCAAAAAGCTTGAGGAATTCGACGGGGTCGATGGAGATGATGTTCATAATGTGCTAAATTGAGCCGAATTGGCCGCCTACACCTAGGTTATGGCGAGCCGAGGGAGAGTTGGCTGAGTGGTCGAAAGCGCCTCACTGCTAACGAGGTATCCCCTTTA
>JBBUBA010000010.1:0-2649 GCA_038058485.1 Patescibacteria group bacterium
GAAGGAATAAGTCCAATAGAGGGAGATAGAACAGTAGAAAGTATAAATGCAAAAAAGCTTCGTGTGGCGAATGCATTGCAATTGAGAGTGATGCGTTCAAAGTGTCGAGTGGAAGATGGGAAGGATGGGTTTGTAAACTGGCCACATTTGGAGATTGATGGAGAGCAACAAGGAGGGAGATTTCGAAGATTGTTTGAGCAAGCTATAAAAGACAATCCAGATTTATTGAACAGTTGGGATATGGCGGAAGATGAGATCGCTGAAGAGTTTGTCAGACATTTTCCCGACGTTCCTACCAAAGAAGAAAGAGATATTGCTGCCTAGTTTTAGACTCTAATTTCGGGTAAGATACTCTCATGCTACAGAGACGGCTTTTTACTAAAACACGCAAAGAGGCGCCTAAGGATGAGGTCTCCAAGAATGCCGAACTTTTGATACGTGGTGGGTTTATACACAAGGAGATGGCAGGAGTCTACTCCTTCTTGCCTTTGGGGCTGAGAGTCATAAAAAAGATTGAAGAGATAATCCGTGAGGAGATGAATGCTATTGGTGGGACGGAGATGAGGACCGCAGTACTTCAGAATAAGGAGATATGGGAGAAGTCAGGAAGATGGGACGATGCGGTAGTTGATAACTGGTTTAAAACTAGTCTCAAGAACGGCGGTGAGATAGGTCTTTCTTTTACAAATGAGGAAGCATACTCAAATCTTCTCACTCAATACATAAGCTCTTACAAAGACTTGCCTGTTTATCCTTACGATTTCAAAAACATTTTTAGGAATGAGACAAGAAGCAAGTCGGGGATACTTCGCGGTAGAGAATTTTATTGGAAGGCCCTCTACTCTTTTTCTAGAGA
Organism: Patescibacteria group bacterium; assembly: GCA_038058485.1. Lineage (GTDB taxonomy): Bacteria > Patescibacteriota > Minisyncoccia > Phycocordibacterales > Zambryskibacteraceae > JAIFWN01. Next base: position 857 of record JBBUBA010000010.1, read on the forward strand.
TGATGCGGAGCATGAAGAATTTTATGAAAAAGCTAAACAAGCCTATAAAAATATTTTCAACCGTGCTGGCATTGGAGAATATACATATCTCACCCGTGCATCTGGAGGAAGCTTTTCGGAGTTTAGCCACGAGTTTCAGACAGTGACAGAGGCTGGGGAAGATACTATATATATAACAGATGAGGAAAAGAAGGAAGCGATAAATAAGGAGATTGCCAAAGGTAACGAGGGTAGAGAAGCTCAAGCGATAGAAGTTGGCAACATCTTCTCGCTTGGCACCAAGTTCTCAGAGCCATTTGGACTTGCATACAACGATGCAGATAGTAAGAAGAAGTTAGTAGTCATGGGTAGCTATGGAATAGGACTTGGAAGGCTCATGGGAACCATTGTCGAAGTTCTTTCGGATGAAAGGGGGATAGTTTGGCCCCGTGAGGTGGCTCCGTTTAGAGTGCATCTTATTCTTGTTTCTGAAGACAAAAAAATAAGAGCGCTTGCAGATGAATTGTACAAAACACTTACCTCACGGGGTATAGAGACTCTTTATGACGACAGAGACGTACGAGCAGGAGAGAAGTTTGCGGACTCAGATCTGATCGGCATTCCCTCTAGAATAATTGTTGGTAATAAAACTATTGAGTCTAAACTTTATGAACTCAAAGATAGAGAGAGTGGGGAGATGAGAGAGGTCAGTTTGGAACACCTGATAGAGGAGTTAAAGAGTTAGGACCATGAAGAGAATAAAGGAGAAAATGAGAAGAGTGCTTTCGCACGACATAGGTATTGATCTTGGCACAGCTAATACTTTGGTATATCTGCGTGGCCGTGGAATCATAATCAACGAACCATCTGTTGTTGCAATAAACCAAAAAACGGGTCAAGTGGTGGCCGTTGGTGCTGAAGCCAAGGCCATGTTAGGTCGCACACCAAGCCATATCAGAGCTATCCGCCCACTTGTCGATGGTGTTATCTCGGACTTTGAGGTTACAGAGGAAATGCTTGCCTACTTACTCAACAAAGCCCAAGAAGGTTCTCGCAAAATGATGGCCCCAAGAGTGGTAATTGGTGTACCGTCGAATATAACTTCGGTCGAAACTCGGGCCGTGCGAGATGCGGCTAGAAACGCTGGTGCAGGGGTAGTCCATATTGTTGAGGAGCCCATGGCGGCGGCGATTGGTATGCGACTGCCAATACACGATCCCGTAGGGAGTATGGTGCTTGATATTGGTGGTGGGACATCCGACATTGCGGTCCTCTCGCTTGGAGGCACTGTTCGTTCCAAAAATTTACGCCTCGCTGGCGATCGATTTAATCAAGATATCATCACCTATGTCAGGGACCAGTTCAAAATTTTAATTGGGGAGAAGACCGCTGAATCAGTTAAATTTGTGGCCACGGCTCTTACTCCTCTTGAGGTTCCTCTTGAAGCTAAGGTAAAAGGAAGAGACCTGATAACAGGTTTGCCACGCGAAGTTATCATCACGGATTCTGATATAAGGGAGGCCTTGAGTCCTTCTATAGAAGCATTAGTGCTCGCTATTAGAGAAGTTCTAGAGACCACTCCTCCCGAAATTTTGGCCGACATCATAGAACGAGGGATATTTCTTGCTGGGGGTGGCGCGCTTTTGAGAGGACTCCCGGAAATACTTGAGAGCGAGCTCAACATCCCAATACATGTGGCCTTCGACCCCTTGTCGGCAGTGGCACGGGGCACTGGAGTGATTTTAGAAGATGTGGAAAAATTTAGAAATATTTTAATAGAAAATGAAGAGGACCTTCCGCAGAAAATTTAATAC
>JBBUBA010000011.1:0-6095 GCA_038058485.1 Patescibacteria group bacterium
GCGAGTATACACACACCGTCGACGAGAAGAAAAGAATCTCGTTACCATCCAAATTCCGCAAGGAACTTGGAAATAAAATTGTAGTTACACGCGGTTTGGACAATTGTCTCTTCCTCTATCCCGCCAAGACCTGGGCTTCTATCTCAAGTGAGGTAGCTAAGGCCGGGCATATGCAAAGAGACGAGGGCTATACGAGGTTCACCTTCTCAGGTGCCTCGGAGGTTCTAATAGATAGCGCGGGAAGAATTCTCATTCCCGAATTCTTAAGGGAGTTTGCGGAGATAAAAAATCCAGTGGTCTTCACTGGGGTCCATGACAGAATCGAAATTTGGAATGAAAAACGCTGGTCAATCTATAGAAAAAAGCTCGAGCAGGCATATTCCAGTTCTTTTACACGAAGCAATACAGGGTCTTAACCTAAAAGATGGAGACATCTTCCTTGATGGCACCTTAGGTGGTGCTGGGCACAGCTTAGCTGTGGCAGAAAAATTCGGGGATGAAGTAGAAATCATAGGTATAGACAGAGATGCGGATGCACTTAAGCAAAGTGAGGAGAGATTGCGGTCTCTGACTCACTCAGCATATTTGCGACTTGAGAGTTTCCGCAATTTGGATGATGTCCTCTCGGATTTGGGAGTAAAGCAAATAAATGCGGTGCTCCTAGATCTAGGAATCTCAAGCGACCAACTTGACGAGTCCGGCAGAGGTTTCTCCTTCCAGCGTGACGAACCCCTAGACATGAGAATGTCAAAAAAAGGTATCACCGCAGCCGATATCCTCAACTCCTGGGACGAGCACGCCATTGAGCTTGTCCTCCGAGGATTCGGCGAAGTGAAACATTCAAGAAGAATAGCTAGAGACATTGTTGAGAAAAGGAAACAAAAACCTTTCAAAACAACTCAAGACCTTGTAGACATTGTTGGTAAACGAACTGGCAAAATTCATCCAGCCACTCAAACTTTCCAAGCTATCCGTATTGCAGTAAACGAAGAGTTAGCAGCCCTAGAGGAAGGCTTAGCCAAGGCCTTTGACGCTCTAGCTCCAAGTGGGCGATTAGCTGTCATCTCCTTCCATAGTCTTGAGGACAGGATAGTCAAGAATTTCATGCGAGACAAGGCTAAGGAGGGTAAGGCCAAACTTATTGTGAAAAAGCCCATCACCCCAACGGAAGAAGAGATAGGCAAAAATCCGAGATCGAGGAGTGCCAAACTCCGAATATTAGAAAAAAATGAGGGATAGAATAAATTTAATTTCAATTGATAACCGAGCCCGAATTTTCTGGGCTTTGACCAGTGTCTCTGTTTGTTGTATTGCTCTTTATTTTTATGCAGTTTTGGCCACTGTACACAACACTGTAGCTAGGGAAAGTCTTGTCAAAGAGAGTACGGCCATAGCAGCCAGAGTTAGTGAGCTTGAGTTTAAGGACATTGCCTTAAGAAACACTATTAATCTCGAGACCGCTCTAGCTTTAGGGATGAACGAAGTCAAAAACCCACTCTATGTTTCGCGTCCAAGGACCTCACTTACTCTCAAAACTCCATAAATTTTGGTTCTAGGTTAGAATATAGAACATGACAATACATGGGCGGTTACGTCTCCTTTCTCTCGCTATAATAGCCTTCGCCCTTATCCTAGTTTCCAAGCTTTATTATGTCCAAATTGTTAAGGGAGATGTTTTCAGAGCTAAGGCTGACCACCAATACATTGAAGGTTCTAATTTTTTTAACAGGGGAACTATATATTTCAGTGCTAAAGACGGGACTCTTGTCCCAGCCGCTGCCGTAAAAACTGGATTTACTTTGTCCATTGACCCTCAACTTTTTCGCCAGCTTGGCTCTGATAAAGAGAGTGTATACGAGAAAATTAATGCTGTGGTGCCAATAGAAAAAAGTGTTTGGGAAGTAAAAGCTTTTAAAGATTATGATCCATATGAGGAGCTAGCCAAAAGGCTTTCTCTCGAGACAGCAGATAAGATAGGTAAGCTCAATATTTCTGGGGTCTCTGTTTATAAAGAAGATTGGAGAGTCTATCCTGGTGGAGAGATGGCTGCTCATGCCGTTGGCTTTGTGGGTTTTGGAGGAAGTGACAATACAGAGTTTGCGGGTAGATACGGGCTAGAGCGTTATTACGAACCGGTTCTTAAGCGAAGTGGAGACAAAACTTTTGTTAATTTTTTTGCTGAGGCCTTTGCTGATATTAAAAAAACGATTACACCTGGACAGAGTCCAGAGGGGAGCGTGGTTACAAGTATTGAACCGACGGTTGAGTCAGTTCTTGAGGAGGAATTAAAGAAAATTCAAAACAAATATTCATCAGAATTTAGTGGTGGAATTATTATTGATCCCAAGACTGGAGAAATATATGCCATGGCTGAGGCGCCAACTTTTGACCCAAACACTCCGCAGTCCGCACCATCATCAGACATTTTTAGTAATAAATTAGTTGAAGACAGGTACGAGATGGGCAGCATTGTGAAGGCTTTGACCATGGCCGCTGGACTTGATTCTGGCGCAGTAACGCGTATCACGACCTACAATGATCCTGGATGCCAAACTCTCGACAAAAAAACTTTCTGTAACTACGACCAAAAGTCTCATGGTAGTAAAATATCCATGCAAGTAGTTTTGAATAAATCACTCAATACTGGGGCAGCCTTTATGGCCATGAAGATGGGGCACGATACCTTCAGAAAGTATATGTATAGCTTCGGATTGGCCTCGACCACCGGGATTGACCTTCCAAATGAGGGCAACTCTTTGGTCAATAACCTAACTTCGCCTCGAGATCTTGAGTATGCCCAAGCTTCCTTTGGCCAAGGAGTGGCCTTCACCCCCATCCAAATGGTTCGAGCTCTTTCCACTCTGGCCAATGGTGGATACCTCATCACACCCCATCTGGCGAAAAAGATAAACTACGATTTAGGGATTGGTAGAGAAGCTAAATTTGATAAGGGTTTACAAATTTTCAAATTGGGTACAACGGAGGAAATATCTAGAATGCTCACAGAGGTCGTTGATACCTCTCTTAAGAATGGGACAGTACGTCTCCCTAACTATTCTGTAGCAGCCAAAACTGGGACAGCCCAAATCGCCAATCCTGCCAGTGGAGGCTACTACGAGGATCAATACCTACACTCTTTTTTTGGCTACTTTCCTTCATACGACGCCCGTTTCCTTATATTTCTTTATACTTATCATCCTCTCGGAGTTCAGTATGCCTCGGAAACTCTAACCGATAGTTTTATTGGCCTCTCTAAATTTTTGATAAGCTATTACAACATTGCCCCAGATAGAGAGGCGCCACCTATATACCCAGTCAGATAAAATGAATCCCGTTAGAAGCTCGCATAGAACATGAAAAGCAGATATTCTTTTATAATGAGAGTAACAATAAGTAGCTTCTAATGGGATGAAAAAAATTCTTAAGACCATTTTGATTGTTCTTTTGTTCAAACTTTCAGCTTTAGTTTTAAAGAAATATAATCCAAAGATTGTCGCTATCACTGGTACGGTAGGGAAGACTTCTACCAAAGATGCTATCTATGTTGCTCTCTCACAATTTGAAAGTGTAAGAAAGAGCCCGAAGAGTTTCAACAGCGAATTTGGCATTCCACTCGCCATTCTTGATGCGGATAGTCCGGGGGGCAATCTACTCGGCTGGGCTAAAGTTTTAGTGGAGGGAGTTGTTTTACTCATTTTTCCTAATCACTATCCAAGATGGCTTGTGCTTGAGGTTGGGACGGATCGACCGGGAGACATAGCCGAGATAACAAAATGGCTCACGCCTGATGTGGTTATTGTGACTAGGCTTTCTAAAGTTCCTGTGCATGTTGAGGCCTTTGGTAGTCCCGAGTACTTGTTTGAAGAAAAGGGGAATCTAGTGAAAGCCCTAAAATCAGGCGGAATTTTAATCTTGAATGCAGACGATTCTGATGTTGTGGCCTATAGAAATATTTCTAAAGACCTGTCTGCGCAGCCAGGAAAAGTTATTTTGTTTGGTAACTCTGCTGGTTCAGATGTTGGTGCCTTGAATCACAAAATTATTTATAACGAAGGGGGAATACCAACTGGAGTATCTTTCGAAGTTTTAGTTGTAGAGCACGAAGATCTTCCTCTTAAGATCGAACTCAAGGGGACTCTCGGTGAGCAACACAGCTACCACATTCTGGCCGCACTCTGTTTAATAAAGGCTCTTGGGGAGAATCTAACTATTGCGGTGAAGAGTTTCCAAAATGAGAGTGCTCCTCCAGGCCGGATGAAATTAGTAGAAGGGTTCAATGATTCGATTATTATTGATGACTCATATAATTCTTCCCCTGTGGCAGTCGAGGAAGCTCTAAAAACTCTAGAATCTATTAAACTCTCGTCAAAAAGCTCGAGAAAAATTGCTATTCTTGGGGACATGCTAGAGCTAGGGCACTATACTTCTGAAGCACATAAAAAAATTGGTAAAGATGTATCAAAAATTGCCGAGATTTTAGCTACGGTTGGTATCCGTTCCCGTTATACTGCAGAATCAGCCTTGAATGCGGAGATGAATGAAGCCAATATATTTCAATTTGACGATTCCTTGGAAGCAGGGAAATTTATGAGAGATTTGATAAAAAAGGGTGACATTATTTTAATCAAAGGTTCGCAAGGCATGAGAATGGAAAAGGTTGTAGAAAATTTAATGGCTCACCCAGAACTCGCCGAAAAACTTTTAGTCAGACAAGGCAAGGAGTGGAAGAATAGATAGTAGAAAACCCAGTGAGAATTTCGGCCGAAGCCTAATTCTCACTGGGTTTTTGTTGTCACCGGCTAGCGGCGATTACTTGCGACGGGGGGTGGAGCGGATGATCCGCCGGTTCCCCTGGACACACCGAGGTCGAGTCCGAGCTGGCGTGCTGTCTGAATGGTGAGCATGCTCATGAGATCGAACGCTCCCGAACCGGGGCGTCCCGACCCACCATCTCCCATCACGACGGACGGAACCCACTGTCCCGTGTACTTCGCGAAGTTCTCGGCGTAGGACTGGTTGATTCTGACCATCGCCTCGAGCTTCTGCTGGAGAGCACCGTCGGCCTGCATTACGAGACGCCGGCGAGTTGCCTCGCCTTCACCTCGGAGGATGTTGGCTTGACGTTCCTGCGCCGCGGCCTGGGCATCCAGGCGTGCCATGTCGAGACGGCGTTGAGCGACGACCGTTGATTCGGAGCGGATAGCCTCCTGTCTCCAGCGTGCTTCAGCGGCAGTTGCTTCACCGTTTTTACCAACCGTGAGTACACGCTGTTCTGACTGTCTGGCTTCGGCGATCGAGGTCTGGACTTGCATCGCGAGGACCTGCTGTTGCTTGATCTGAGTCTCGACGATGCTATCGTATGGGAGTGAATCGATCGAGAAGTTGGAAGTCGTGATTCCCAAGATATCGAGGATTGAGACCTCCTGCCGTTCGGGTTGGCCGTTCGGACCCATCACGATGTCTACGACGATAACCGTTTTCTCGCTGCCACTGATCGGGTCGGTCACGCGCTGTTCCCGACTCCTTGTGCGGTATACGCCGTGCTGTACTTGGTCCTCCACGAATCTGATGAGATCGTTGCGACGCTCCGCGTACGATTCCTTCGATGACATGAGAGGACCAGTCATATAGACGGACTTGTTGGTCACGGTCTGCACGACCTGCTGTTGGATAGCTTCCCGACTTCCAAAGCGTACATGAAGTGCACGTAAAAGTGAGTCGGAAAGAGGCAGATCATACTGAATCGAACCGTACATCGTACCGTGCCCACCATCGTTGAAGCGGACGGGAACCGCGAAGTGGTAGATGTCTCGCTTCGGATAGTTCGTGATGGTGCCCATCAACTGGGGCTTCAGCCCGGCGCTCGTGTAGAACGCCAGGTTGCCGGACAGGGGGGCCTGCACGATCATGATCTCGTTCGCATCGACGTTCTCGGCAAGCTTACCGATCGAGAGGAGCGCGACGAGCGAGAGTACGACCGCTGCCACGATGCCGAAGACCTTTTTCATGCTGATATCGTTGTCCACTTCTGTACTCCTTCAAAATCTTCATCTGCCCGAGCCGAGAGAAAGAATTGGGTCGAACCCCTGCGGAAA
>JBBUBA010000012.1:0-44752 GCA_038058485.1 Patescibacteria group bacterium
AGTAATCGCGGGTCAGCTATACCGCGGTGAATACGTTCTCAAGTCTTGTACTCAGCCGTAAGGCGCTGGGCAGGTAATAAATCTAAGTTGTTGAAATCAACTCCTCCGGAATATCTCTGGAGCGTAGTGAACGGGTAATCTGCATACCGTGAGGTGGCAGGTGAAGGATCCTAGTAGCAAAAAGCAGTCCATTCAAAAAAGAGGGGTACGACCCATTGGGTGAGTAATGGGGAAGTGCCACAAAAACCTCGAATGGAATGCAGGGAATAGAGTTATTATTGACCCCAGGAGATCTCAGGGTGGACGAAGTAGTTGTCCACATGAGAAGTCAGCTGCGTCGTAGTACCACTCGTCAACTTAATGTTATAATTGAGTAACGCATGGGAAGGACAAAACCGATAGTTTCGAAGGATTACATTGTTGGATTGACTGATGGAGAGGGGTGCTTTTATGTTAATACATGGAAGTCTTCTTCATACAAAGCAGGGTATGGAGTTCAAATGCACTTTCATCTGAAAATGCAAGAGAAGGATAAGCCCTTACTTGAGAAAATCAAAAACACTCTTGAATGTGGCGCGGTGTACTTTCAGAAAGAACAGCGCGTTAACCATTCTCAGTGTTATAGATACACAGTCAGTTCTCAGAAAGATATAATAGAAAGTATTATTCCTTTCTTCCAACAATATCCCTTGCAAAGTGTTTCTAAACGAAGAAGTTTCTTAATTTTCTGTCGAATTGCCAAACTTGTTCAGTCAGGTAGGCATTTGACAGAGAGTGGAGTGAAACAAATTCAAACACTGAAGTCGAGGATGAACCAGAGAACTATTGGACTCGCGTAGTGCGGGAAATCCGCACGCTACGTTCCGTCACCATGCCGACACATGGCCGGATCCTAACACTTGTTTAGTACATGTTAGGAGGGAACGCGAAACAAAAATTATCGCAATCCGCCCGTCAACTCAAGGGAGATGGGAGTACCCGAAGTTCCCGCCTAGCGGGACCCACGGTAAGCTCATCGACAGGGAGTAAGTCGTAACAAGGCACGGGTAGCGGAAGCTGCTCGTGGAGTAATTCAATTTGAAAATCTTTTGCCAAAAGCAAAGGTGACAGAGTCGATATCTATCGAAAGGTGGATGGACAATTATCACAAAGTCCTAAAATGTGATATGACACTTAGGAAAGACTAGTGAACGGAGCAAAACAGAGAACGATAGCAAAACCGCCGAAAGGCGGTTTTGTGTTGCAATCCTAGCTAGGGATGGTAAGCTTTACTGATACTAATAATCAATTTTAAATCATGAAGCGTCTTGTTATGGGTCTTGTTCTAGTCTTTCCTTTGTTTGTTTCTGCACAATTAACAATTCTCACTATTCCCACTTCCTCTGTACTTCCAAATGCAAAGGTTGGGCAATCATATTCTGTGGCGTTGAATGTTTCTGGTGGAGACGGCTCAAATTATAGCTGGAGTGTAGATGGTGGGGCAGCCGCATTCCCAGTGACTGGTTTAGGTTTTAGCTCTACGTATGGAAATCAGATCTACATCACTGGCACTCCAGCAAAGATTTATGTTGGAGGGGTCGAACAAACGACTCCCCGTACTTTCACCTTTAATGTTTCTGTAACCTCTGGTTCTCAAAGCTATACTAAGCAGTTTACTTTAACAGTAGATCCGGCGATAACTTCAGCACCTACTGTATCTTTAGGAAATCCGACATATTATTCTAATGGCACTGCATATATGTCTTGGAGTGCTACAAATGTGACTTCTTGCACGGCGCTGAAGGAAGGAGGATTTCACTCCTTAATACTAGATTTACCGACTAATCAAACTAGCTTCGGCCCAAATTATTTTATTGCTGATAGTAACGGAAATTATTCGATTAGATGTACCGGGCCAGGGGGAACAGCGGTTTCAAATTCTGTGGTAGTTTCTTCTAGCTTACTACCGACTCCAATTCCTACTATTACAGTTGCTCTTTCTGCAAACCCATCAATTATTACAGCTGGGCAATCAGTAACCATAACTTGGTCTTCAACCAATGCCGTAAGTTGTGGCCCAACAGAAAAGGACGGAAGATGGAATCCCGGTTCAGAAACTTCTGGTTATATAACCGTAAGTCCAACTCAGACCACTACATACACTATTCTTTGTCATAGTCAGACTGAAAGTATTCTGGCTGCAAATCAGCCATTATCTGTAACCAAAAGTGTGACCGTTGTTGTTACATCAGCAACTTCTCCAGTGGATCCTGCTATTAGATCCCAGATGGCAAATGCTCGGGCACAAGCAGAGTTGTATTATGATACCCATAATAATAGCTATGCTGGGGTATGCACTAACAGCGGAGGAGTATATTCGTTTATGGCTAATGCTGCCCAACAACTTTCTTCAGGAAATGTCGTTGGATATAATGCCATTCCATTTTCCTACAATGCTTCTGGTGCTAGTGGATCTTCAGTTTGTCACGACGGCGCTGGTTCTTGGGCGGCCATTACTTCCTTGAAAAATCCTACCACTGCAAACTCCGGCCACTGTGTCGATTCTACAGGGGTTTCTAGGGAAGCAACATCTTTGCCGGCTTACGCAACTTCTTGTCCAGGTTCTTCTACTCAAGCTCCCGCTTACACCCCACCCGTAACAACTACGGTCTCTCCAGCTAGCCTAACCACCATGTCTGATGCGCAGAGACAATCGATGATAATGCAACTCCAACAGTTATTAGCCTCACTTCTTCAGCAACTTATCCAGCTCCTACAACAACAGGCTGCTACGGCAATAATGAGTCAATCGCGCTAGAACGGAGCAAAACAGAGAACGATACCCGCCTGCAAGCGCCTGAGCGCAAGCGATGGCGGGCAGGAACAAAATCCCCGCAAGGGGATTTTGTGTTGGCTAATTAGATTTACACTGGAAAGCAAATGTAGCTTGACCAAGAATCTTTCCGCTAGTTGACGAAGCTATATTTTGACAAGAGTATACTCTAAATGAATACTCATCTGGGTAGGACGAAGAATTCCCCTCGGCACATTTTTGGGCTGCGAGTGCAAATACTGGTCCAGTTCCTGGACGCACGCTACCAATTTGCTGGTGGTCACTCACGAGTGTTCCACAAGCATTAGTTGGGTATGTGTATACAATAGTCTTTTCCTCAAGGGATAATGCGGCACTTGATGTTGAGTTGTAAGTTGGGTTGTTGTACCCAGAATAATCTATTGGGTTGTAGGGTGAAACTGTATATGGGTTTGTATTTCTAGATTTAACCAGAGATCGGTTTTGTATAAAGGCATAAACTACCGCGACTATAACTAGTATTGAGATAAAACCTAGTCCTATATAAGTCTTAAGCATCTTATCTTGAATCTTTCCTCACGTCAGACAAAAAGTAAAAGAAAATTAAGCCTGATGTTAAGAAAGTTACAACGAGGTTTGCCACTGATACCACAAGGGAGTCAGTGCTATTAAGGAAATTATAAACAAAGAGAACTGCTCGAGTTATTAAAACAATGAATGTCCAGACCAAAGCTACATACACTAGTTGCTTTCTTGTTTTCATGTTCCGCATATCCGGATTTCTCAAAATCCTTTTTTTCAAGTCAACGAAAAGATATGCAAAGATTGGGAACGAGACTATGATAGCTGCTATATACCAAGTGAGAAGTGAGCCACCAAAGTATGAGTAACCACCGGCATTTTTTAGCATTGAGTTCACAATAAAGTGTCCAATGCCAGCCAAAGCCATGGCGTTTATTGCTAATGTGACAAACATGAGCACGTATTCGAATACTACCCACATGCCAAAGTGGTCATCTGGAGTAGAATTTGACGATGGGGGCTTTGTTGGGGTAGGTGGAGGAGGAACAATATTAGGCTGCGGCACTTGATTAACTACAGGGTTTAAGGATAAGTCCACTACATTTGCTGGCCATCCAGCGGTTAGGAGTTGTTGTTTTATTTGGATATCAGTTTGCCCTTGAGATCTCGCAGTCTCTATATATTTGTTTAATCCTTGTGTGTCCATTTGTAAATTATAGCACTCCCAGAAGATAGAAGATTTGGCATATGTTGATTGGGGATAGTTGTAGCTCGGGATTTTGTGTTTGACAAATACTTATATAAGGGTAGTTTGACTAATGGAAACTCACCAAGGGGGGCGCGTGGATGACATGACAGGATTCGATTGGGATCCGAATTTGTACCAAGGTCGCAGTTGAGAGCAGGTGGAGTCGAATTACAAGACCATGGCTTGGCTGTACGGGTGTGCCGTGGCATGCTTGATCTGTTTCGTGTTGTATGAGTTGGGGAGTTTCGTCGCAAGCCTCTTCTAGCGAAAGAGGCTTTTCTACTATATTTTAGGCCACATTTTATGCTTGACAAAAGGAAATCATGTGTGATATAATATGCAAAGACAAACGCATGACCAACTTCTTGGGGAGGACACGTGTCACTTGACCCGCTCGGCTTCCGAGTCCATTTCGAATCGAAACGGTGGTACGAGGGATGGGGAGTAGTGCTGAAGCGGGTGCTTCCTGCTCTACTCGCTTTCTCTCTCCTCTTCTATCTCTACCTCACCCCCATCATCAAGGGTGTGATGAAGTGGTGGCTTGGTCTGCCGTAGAAGATTCGAAAGGGCGCCGAGGTTACGAAAGTAACCAAGGTGCCCTTTGTTGTTTGTGCGCGCGCCAGGGGTCGAACCTGGGACCTACCGAGTATCAGTCGATTGCTCTACCAGCTGAGCTACGCGCGCTTGGTGGAGAACTATATCATAGCAAAACTCTCGTGTATAATATTCAAAATGCCAAAAAGTAGAATTATTCCAATCATTGGATTCTTTATTGCTCTTTTGCCTGTTCTTGGTTTTCCTCACTCTTGGGAATCTTTTTTTCAGGTTGTCGGTGGCTTAGGTATTGTGCTTCTGGCCGTGCTCATTTCAATAGACAAGAGACTCACTCTCAAAGCCAAATCTGAAAAACGCTTAATGACTCGTCGATCTAGGATGGAAATGGAAGAACAAAGTGAGGCCCAATCAACGGTACAGAATGATACAGCGTCGACACAATAAGGGATTCTTGTGGGTGGGAGTTTTTGCTCTCCTGACTCTTTGCGTTTTAGTTTTTATTTTACCTATAGTTTTCAAAAAAAATTATATCTACGCTCCTGATGAAACATCAACTAATACTTTAATTGCTTCTACCACTGTGCCCGTGTTTGTGGTAACTCATGTGCCTACTCCAGAACCGCTTAAGGCCATATACATGACGGCTTGTGTAGCCAGTACAAATACTTGGAGGTATACCCTCAAGAAATTTATCGAGGATACCGAACTCAACTCTGTTGTCATTGATATCAAAGACTATTCTGGCACGGTGTCTATTGAAGACGAAGGTTTGCAGAAAAATGATGCATCAGGTTGCAAGGTTAGAGACTTAAAAGAATTTATTGGGGAACTGCATGAAAGCAAGATTTATGTAATTGGCCGTGTCACTGTTTTTCAAGATCCGTACTATACCAAAGTTCATCCTGATTTAGCCGTGAAATCGAAGGCTAGTGGTTTGGCTTGGGAGGACAACAAAGGTCTTTCTTTTGTTGATGTTGGCGCAAAAGATTATTGGGACTATGTAATCAAACTGGCAAAAGCTAGTTACGGAATTGGTTTTGATGAAATTAATTTTGATTACATTCGTTACCCGTCGGATGGCAATATGAAAGATGCTAGCTATACTTGGACCATCGGCACGTCTACAAAATCTGAAATGTTAGAGAATTTCTTCTCCTATTTGCATGACAATACTAAAGACACGGGGATGAAAACTTCGGCAGATCTTTTTGGCCTGACCACTTTGGCAATTGATGATATGGGGATAGGACAAGTGCTTGAGAAAACTCTTCCATATTTCGACTTTGTCTATCCAATGGTTTATCCATCACACTACGCATGGAATACGGGAGGTTTCGGGAACCCAGCTACTCACCCTTACGAAATCGTCAAATTCTCGATGACGAACGGGGTCATTCGTGAACAGGCTCAAAGAGTGTCATTGGGTATTGCAACCTCAACCCCATCCAAACTAAGGCCATGGCTACAGGACTTCGATCTTGGGGCGGAGTATGGCGTGGTGGAGGTTCAGGCGCAGATAAAGGCCACCTACGACTCAGGGCTCACCAGCTGGCTCATGTGGGACGCTGGGAACAAATACACTCCTAGCGCATACCTGCCTGCGCAGACGAGTTTGCCAGAGTAGTGTAGTATCAGGCCATGAGCGATTGGAAGGAATTTTTTAGAGGCAAAACAATAACCGTCATGGGACTCGGGCTTCTTGGTCGTGGAGTTGGGGATGCAGAATTTTTAGCTAAATTTGCAAAGGAGATTATTGTTACTGATCTTAAGACTTCGACTGCACTAGAGTCCTCACTGGCAAGGCTCCGAAAGTTTAAAAATATTAAATATGTCTTAGGTAAGCATAGGTTAGAAGATTTTAAAAATAGAGATTTCATAATAAAGGCGGCTGGAGTACCTCTAGATTCTCCATACATTACTCACGCGAGAAAGCATAAGATGCCAGTGTATATGAGCACAGCTCTATTTGCATATCTGTCCCCTTCCAAAATTATTGGAGTAACAGGAACTCGAGGCAAGACCACCGTGACATATATGCTCTATGAAATTTTGAAGAGAGCAAAGAAGGGGCGAGTATATTTGGGTGGGAACGTCCAAGGCATGGCCACCTTGCCGATGCTTGCTCAAGCAAAAAAGGACGATGTTTATGTGCTCGAACTTGATTCGTGGCAACTCCAAGGGTTCGGTGATTTAAAGATAAGTCCACCTCTCTCTGTCTTCACAAACTTTATGCCAGATCATCTAAACTACTACAAAAATGATCTCAAAAAATATTTTGGAGATAAAGCTAATATTTTTAAATATCAAAAAAGGGGAGACATTCTTATCGTTGGAGAAAATTTAAAAAAAATACCAAAAAGAGCTATTCGGATTTCTGAAAGTGATTTACCCAGAGACATAATTTTACAAATACCAGGTAAACATAATCGATTTAATGCCGCTCTAGCTTATGTTTCGGCTAAAAAATTTGGAATCCCCATACCACTAATCAAAAAAAGTTTGAGAGAATTTAAAGGAGTTTCAGGTAGATTAGAAAAAATCAGAGATTACAAAGGGGTAGAAATATATAACGACACCACAGCTACCACTCCACACGCCTTAAAGATTGCCCTCGAAGCCCTAAATGGCAAGCAAGTTATTCTTATAGCTGGAGGTTCGGATAAAAATATTGGTCTAGCTTTGCTTAAGAAACCCTTAACTTTGTGTAAAAAAATAATTCTTTTCCCAGGTTCAGGAACTGATAGGTTGATAAAAGAAAAAATTGTAAAGCAGTTCATTTTAGCTAAAGAGATGAATGATGCTGTACAAAAAGCTTTCAGATTTACCACCAAAGGAGAGGCAATTCTTCTCTCACCAGGCTTCGCTTCATTTGGATTATTCAAAAATGAGTATGATAGGGGAGAAAAGTTTGTAACCGCGATTAAGAAATTCACAAAATAGAAAGGAGCCACCCGGGTTGAGTGGCTCCTCGTTTGCGTCTGGGGCAGAATTCGGACTAGCGGACTTCCATCTGCCGACGGATCACGGTGTTGAGCGCGGGTGGGAACCCGACGCTGTCGACAAGCTCCTCGAGAAGATCTCGAGAAGTCTCAGTCACTTCCATGAGTTCCGGCAAAAGCTCGCCGGTCTCAAGGAAGTACTTGAGAGTGAGCTCGTCGAGCTTGCTGCCGATTGTCTCGGCCATAAGCCCTCCTTTGTTGGGGTCTAATATCATTATACACAATTTACATATGAAGTCAAGTCTCATCCATAACTACAGTCTTTTATGTACCTTAAAAACGTTGTATAATCAACACAAATGTACAATCCGGAGAAGATTACATACTTCGCCGAGACAGACTCTCGAAATAAGCGTGTTAATTTCGGTATAAAGGCCAAGGATCGCCTCAAGCACGTCTACGTAATAGGCAAGACAGGTATGGGGAAATCGACACTCCTCGAGAACATGGCTGTACAGGATATCAAAGGGAACGAAGGGATGGCCTTTCTCGACCCACATGGTAAGTCTGCAGAACTTCTTTTGGAATACGTACCTCCTGAGCGTGTCAAAGATGTAATTTACTTTGCCCCCTTTGATACAGAACATCCTATTTCTTTCAATGTTATGGAAGATGTAGGGGTGGACAAGCGACACCTCGTGGCTAACGGCCTCATGAGTGCCTTCAAAAAGATTTGGGTCGATGCCTGGAGCGCGAGGATGGAATACATTTTGAATAACATTCTGCTAGCACTTCTTGAGTACCCCGGCTCAACTCTAGTGGGGGTGAATCGCATGCTTGCCGACAAACCCTATCGATTAAAGGTTGTTGAAAATATTAAAGATCCATCGGTCAAATCTTTTTGGGTAGATGAGTTCGAGAAGTATGGAGAGAAGTATATGCAAGAAGCTGGAGCTGCGATACAAAACAAAATTGGACAGTTTATAAGTAATCCTTTGGTTAGGAACATTATCGGCCAAGAGAAGTCCTCATTTGATTTGAGGAAACTCATGGACGAAGGCAAGATTATTATTATCAATCTCTCTAAGGGTCGGGTAGGCGAGGCCAACGCCAACCTCATAGGGTCCATGCTCATAACCAAAATTTACCTTGCTGCCATGAGTCGAGCCGACAAGAGCGATACAGAGCTACAAAAACTCCCGAATTTTTATTTGTATGTTGATGAGTTTCAGTCTTTTGCCAATGAGTCATTTGCCGACATTCTCTCCGAAGCTCGCAAATACAAACTCAATCTCACCATTGCGCATCAGTATATAGAACAGATGGCCGAAGAGGTTAGAGCGGCGGTCTTTGGTAACGTAGGCACAATGATCACTTTTAGAGTCGGTGCATACGATGCTGAAGTTTTAGAAAAAGAGTTTGCCCCGACGTTTACAGCCGAAGATTTGGTGAATCTTGGGTCGTATCAAATTTATTTGAAGCTCATGATAGACGGAATAGGTTCTCAACCATTTTCCGCAATGACTATGGCTCCGATAGAAAAGCCCGCCACATCTTCTGCTGAAGAAATAATTCGTAATTCGCGCCGAATTTATGCGACACCCAAGCTTGAGGTTGAGAAAAAAATTCAAGCTTGGCATGAAGAGGGGAGAGTCGTCAAACCAGAGAAGAGAGCTGATAAAAAATATGAACCGAGGAAGTATGAGCCAAGAGTGGAACCTAGACCTGCTTTTGTTCCCAAACCCGCGCCTCCGCCGGCCCCTTTCCCAGTTCAACCAGAGGATGATTTTAAACCCCTCAAGGGCATTTCGCTCGATATGATTAAACAAACATCCAACAATCAGCGTCCTGTCTCGCAAAAGAATATGAGCGAGCTTCGCAACGCCCTCTCATCGATAGTAAAGACTCAGTCAACAGTTCATAAACCAGAACCCGTTACTCCACCTAAACCTCCTCAAGTTGAGCCAAAAAAACCAAAAGAAATACCAGAAGCCGAACTCAAAGCTCTTCTAGATGTCGAATAGTTCGACCATGCTCACTACACGTAAAAGAATTCTCGTTCTCTCTCTGGCATATTATCCACTTGTGGGAGGAGCGGAGATAGCTATAAAGGAAATCACAGATCGGATTCGAGATATTGATTTTGACATGATAACGATGAGGTTTGATAAATCGCACTTGAAATTTGAGGCAATTGACAATGTCCATGTTCATCGCATTGGATGGGGTGGAAATTATATAAACAAAATACTTTTTGTACCCCTAGCCGCCCTTAAAGCTTGGCGACTAAATAGGAAGAACCATTACCGCAAATTTTGGGCCATGATGACGTATATGCTTTTCCCCATCTCTATTATGAGACTTTTTGGAAACACGACTCCGTATGCTCTGACTCTTCAAGATGGGGACCCATTTGAGCATGTTTTTAGACGCTCCCACATCAGAGTTTTTGCTCCACTACTTAGAAAGGGAATCAGAGAGGCAGAAGTTGTGCAAACTATCTCAAACTTTTTGGCAGATTGGGCAAAAAAGTTTGGCTATATGAAAAAAGTAGAAGTTATTCCAAACGGGGTAGATGTAGATAAATTTCAGAATCAAGAATCAAGAATCAGGAATCAGGATAAAACGATTTTGATCACCACCTCAAGACTGGTGAAGAAAAATGGAGTAGGGGATGTGATAGATGCCTTGAGACTACTTCCCGAAAATATTTCTTTCAAAATTCTGGGGACAGGCCCCTTGATGTCCGAATTGAAAATGAAAGTTAAAAGTCTGAATTTGAAAAGTCGTGTAAATTTTCTAGGTTATATACCGCAAAGCGAAATCCCTAATTATTTGCACAAAGCAGATATATTTATTCGCCCCTCACTTTCCGAAGGCATGGGGAGTTCTTTTGTTGAAGCGATGGCGGCAGGACTTCCTGTGATTGCTACCCCCGTTGGAGGTATTCCCGATTTCCTTTTTGATCCGGACAGAAATAAAAATCATCACTCCACTGGTCTTTTTGTAAACATTCATGACTCCAAGGACATCGCTCGGCAAGTAGCGAGGCTCATAAAAGACTCAAAACTTCGTGAGACCCTCATAAACAATGGTAGACGCCTCGTGAGAGAGAAGTATGACTGGAATTTGATAGCGGGGGAGATGAAGAGTAAGGTGTTCAATAATGGAAAATTCTAAACCGAGAGTGCTAATAGTTGCGAGCATATATCCACCTGACCCAGGTGGCCCGGCTCTGCATGCCAATAAGCAGTTTGAGTATTTTGACAGAATGGGATTCAAGGTCGGCTTAGTGGTTTTGTCGTGGTATAAAAAGTGGCCCATTGGACTCCGTCACCTGATATTTTTTTTCAAAATTCTAGCAAAAATATGGCGTTACGATCTTGTATATATGCACGATGCCGTTGGTGCTGGACTCCCTGCCCTTATAGCTGCAAAAATATTTAGAAAGAGATCTATAGTCAGAATTGGAGGAGATTTAGCTTGGGAAAGAAAAGTGGACAGAAACAAGACTGACCTCTCAATGAATGAGTGGTATACAGCAGGTTACAATTTTAATGACAGATTCTACAAACTTTCAAGGTGGTTACTAAGAAGAGTAAATAAGATCGTTGTACCGTCACCACTTTTATCGAATCTTTATGAGAGATATTACGGAATTGGTCCTGAAAAAGTACAAGTTATACCAAACCCGATACCAGAAATTACAAAAAACCTAATTGTTAACCAGAAAAGGACAATTGTGTATGCTAGTCGTTTAGTTGCCTACAAGAATTTGAGGTTTGTACTAAGAGTTTTATCTAAAATTTTCCCCCTTAACAATGATATTAAATTTATAATAATGGGTGATGGTCCAGAAAAAGCTTCATTAATAAAATTTGCAAAAACATTAAAAATTGAAGGTCAGGTAGTATTTACTGGATTAGTTGATCAGTCAAAAGTTTTTGAAGAGACAGCGATCTGTTTATTTACAATTGGGCCTGCTTTAACCGAGTTTAATCCAAATTACATTCTCCAATCACTTTCTTTTGGAAAGCCATTTCTCATCAGTAAAGAAAACGGCTTTCCATTTGAAGTGCCAGATGGCTTCCTTTTTGATCCCAGAGATGAATCAGAACTAGAGAGTCGCATAAATAGTTTTTTGACAGTAGATGGTTATACAAAGGCTTTAAATCAAGCAAGGTCGATTGATTTCAAAATGTCTTGGGACGATGTCATGATTAGTAATCTTAACCTTATTAGACAGCTTTTAAATGGCCAGAAATAAGGGCATAATGGTATCAATGGAAAAAATAAATCTCAGAGTTCTAATGATATCTAGCGACCGTAATATTCTTGTGACCGAGAGTGCTGTGACAAGTCGGATAAATGAATATAGAAAAATTGCAGATGAATTGCATATAATTCTCTTGTCTGACAAAAAACATAATTTGAAGCCAGCGAGGCTTTTTGAAAATGTCTGGGTTTATCCAACAAATTCAGACAATAGATTTTTGCGACCGATGGATGCGGTGAGAATCGGAAAGAAAATCACATGTTCTCTCATTACCACTCAAGACCCGTTCGAGTGTGGTTGGGTCGGCATGAGACTTAAAAAGTTAAAAAAGATTCCACTTGAGGTTCAGTTACACACTGATCCATTCTCGGTACATTTTGCTGGCGGATTGTTTAACATTATACGTAAATGGATAATGAAAAGCGTACTAAGGCAAGCGGATAGTGTCCGTGTAGTTTTAAGATCAGTTGGAGACGAACTCATGGAGAAGTATGGGGTCAAAAATATTTCTGTACTGCCTATATATATTGACAGGACACGAATTGAAGGCAGATTAAAATTTGATTTGCACGATAAATATAGATTCAAAACAGTTTTGCTAATGGTTACACGTCTCGCAAGGGAGAAAAATATTAACACGGCTCTTGAGTGCCTCAAGAAGGTGCGACACAAATTTCCAGACACTGGAATGGTTATTGTGGGTTCTGGAACCGAGAAGTTCGAAGAACAAGATGGGGTCGTCTTCGTCGAATGGCAAGAAGATTTGAGTTCCTTCTATAAGACCTCTGATATATTCATCCAGACTTCTGACTTCGAGGGCTACGGCCTCTCACTTGTTGAAGCCGGATTGTCTGGTATGGCAGTGGTTTCGACATCAGTTGGGGTGGCTAAGGAGCTTGTGGAAGAAAAAGATCTACTGATATCTACTTCGGACGCAGAGTCATTTGCAGTAGCCGTCGATAGTCTTATCAATAATAAAGATCTTCGTGAAAGACTCGGAAATAGCCTCAAAAAATCTATCGAAGCCAAAGTTCTTACCAAAGAAGCCTATTTAAATAAGATTAGGGAAAATTGGGAAAAAACTGCCAGAAAATGAAGATTCTAATAATTACGCAGAAAGTGGACGAGTCTGATGATATATTGGGCTTCTTTGTATCCTGGATTGAAGCTATTGGGAGAAAAGTTGATAAAATTGATGTTATCTGTCTTGCTAAAGGAAAATATAATTTATCAAACAATGTTAGTGTTGTGTCGCTAGGCAAGGAAAAAGGATTCCCCAAAATATTTCGGGTCATAATCTTTTATTTCTATCTTTTGTGTATATTACCGAGGGTCGATGGTGTCTTTGTACACATGGCACCAGAATATGTTAAGGCCCTTCATCCACTAAATATTTTTTTTAAAAAACCGATTGTTATGTGGTATGCCCACATAAAGGTAAGTAATACTGCTAAATGGGCCATGGAACATGTTGATTACATTTTGACTCCGTCCAAAGAGAGTTTTGAAATGGATTCACCAAAAGTTATTGCAACTGGTCATGGAATCAACACAGAAATATTCGAGCCCTTGAATCTAGAGCCAGAATTAGATGTTCTGGCCATTTCCCGTATCTCCAGAGTAAAAAGACTGGAAACACTAATAGAAGCAGCCTGGATTCTCAAGGGGCGTGGCAAAAGTCCAAGCATCAGTATATATGGCAAGCCAGCAAGGCCGGAAGATCAAGAGTATTTTGCCGAATTGAAGAGGAAAGTTCGAACATACCATCTCGGCAACATAGACTGGAGAGGAAGTGTGGCCAATATGGATACCCCAAAAATCTATGCTAGCCACAGATTACACGTTAGAATGCAAGGTGGGGGCGGATTTGGTAAAACTGAACTTGAAGCGATGAGCATGGGGATCCCATCTATTGTGCCGACAAGTGTGTATATAAAAGATTTGAATGATTTTGGATCAGGTCTTTATTTCAAAGAAGATGATGCTGAAGAACTAGCGAATAAAATAGAAAAAGTTTTAGCTTGGAATAAGAAAAGGAGACAAAAATATGCTACGATTGCACGCAAACTTGTGGTGGAAAAACATAATGTAAATAATATGGCTGAGAAATTTGTTAATCTATTAAAGTCATGTGTGGTATAGCCGGATTTAACTGGAAGGACAAGAGTCTAGGTGAGAAAATGGGTTCCTGTCTTTCGCATCGTGGCCCGGATGCTTCCGGAGAATTTTTGGATGAGGGTGTAACTCTCTCCCATCGTCGACTTGCGATAATAGATCTCTCGAAAGCAGCGAACCAGCCAATGATGGATTCTAAGAAGAACTTGGTAATCGTTTACAATGGCGAGATCTATAATTATAAGGAACTTAAACAGGAATTGTCGAACAACTATGCTTTTAAAACTGAGAGTGATACTGAAGTGATACTGGCGGGGTATGAGAAGTGGGGTAAAGATGTGTTGAAAAAGTTGAATGGCATATTCAGTTTCGCAATATGGAACAGGCGTGAGAAGGAGCTTTTTTGTGCACGCGACCACATGGGAGTTAAACCCTTCTACTACTCCTATCAGGATGGCAAACTAATTTTTGCATCAGAGATTAAATCCATTCTTGTGCATGATCTGTCGAGGAGACTTGATTTGATAGCTTTCAATGAATATATACGAGTACTTTATGTACCTGAACCAAGGACGATGATAGAAGGCATATTAAAGCTTGCTCCTGGTCATTTCCTCACGCTTAAAAACGGTGATCTGCACATAGAAGAGTATTATGTGTCTAGCAATACTGAAAGTAAGTGGAGCTACAATGAAGCCAAGGCCGCTGTAAAGAAAACATTGGGAGAAGCTGTTGTCCGGCAATTGGTAGCTGATGTGCCCGTAGGGGTGTACCTCTCAGGGGGGATAGACTCAAGCATCGTACTCGCCGCCGCTTCACGGTCAAAGAAAAACATCAAGACATTTTCAATTGGCTTTGATCTAGAAGATAAAGAAGAAGAAGACAAGTTCAATAGAGATTTTTTTATTGCGAAAGAGACGGCAGTATACTTTGGAACTGACCATCACGCTTTATTAATCACTACAAAAGATGTGGCGGATACACTAGAGCAAATAATTGGAAATATTGATGATCCGGTTTCAAATCCAACAGCGATACCGATGGCTCATCTTTCGAAATTTGCCAGGGAAAAGGTGACAGTCGTTCTTACAGGCAACGGTGGAGACGAGCTCTTTGGCGGATATGAACGCTACAGAATGAGCAGAAGAGCTGATATGGTTGGAGCAGTCCCTGGTGCAAAATACTTCTTGCCCAAAAGAATTCGATCTGCCGTTGACATGTCAGCATTAGACCGATTGGTACAGTTTGAATTTGAGAAGGATGGGCGACTTACAAAAGTTTTGAATAGTGCGTATTTTACTCCTGTACAAAACGTTAAAGGGAAGTTTAATAAATATGTTTCTTGTTTTAAGGACAAGACCTCAGCTCTTATGCTTGCTGATTTAAGATCGTGGCTACCGGACCAAGCGCTTTCGCTTGGAGATAAAATGAGTATGCTGGGATCCATCGAGGAACGAGTGCCTTTTCTAGATAAGGAGGTTGTGGACTTGGCCATGAGCCTTCCCCTAAACTTTAAAGTGGGTCCATTTGAGATGAAAAAAATACTCAAAGATGCTTTCAGAGATGATCTACCAAATGCGCTATTTAAGGAGCCTAAGAGAGGGTGGTTCTCGCCCGGCGCAAAGTGGTTACGTCGCAAGGAGATACTTACTATTGTCGAGAGAATTCTTGATAGAGAGTATTACTTTGGCACCGCAGACCTTTTTATATGGGACAGCATTAAAAATATGCTCGATGACCACGTGGGGAAGAAGGAATATAATCTGACGATCATTTGGGCAATAATGACTTTTCAAATCTGGGCAAGAAAATATGGTATCTCAATTTCATGAAAAAAGTAATCATAGTCACGCCTAGGTCACCCTTCCAGGGCAGAGGAGCAGATGAACAAGATCGTCTCTGTGGTATTGAGTGGTTCATCAACAATGGATATGGTGTACAGGTAATAACTAAGACCTTTCCAAGCGATTTTCCTCACATCGAAGAATCAAAAAAACGTCTCAACATCTCTATTACTGGAATTTCTTACAAATATAGAGGCAAAAGATCTCTAGTAAGACTTTTGAGGCGTTTAGTGTGGCCTCCATACTGGGATGGGGCAGCATTTGAATATACTGATCGCGAAATACAAAATGAATTGAAAAAACAAATCGAAGAGTTCAAGCCTGACTTTGTTTGGTTTGACTATACCTATCTTTGGCCTCTGTATCACATACCTTTAAAAAAGAAGATTCCCATAATTACACGGTCAATAAATTTTGAACCCGATCATTTTCTTGATGAAGATGGTAGAACCCCACTCAACTATTTTCTGGTTTTGTTTAAGTATCTTAGTGAAATCACTTCGTTTAGAAAAAGTGCCCATTTTTTTTCCATAACACCTAAGGAGGAAAAAATTTATAGAAAATTTGGAAAAACATCATTAAGCACTTTGCCACTTAGGTCACTTTGCTCAAGACTTGAAGAGAGAGAGACTGTGTGTCATGAAGGCCTACACATTGGTTTTACGCCATCTACTTTTACTGTGAGTCATAATTTACAAGCCTTACTTTTTATTATTCGTGACGTATATCCGCTTCTGCCAGAAGAAGTAAAAAAAATTACTACCATTCATGTTACTGGGAACAAGTTCCCAGAATCACTAAAAATTGAACTTCCTAAATCTGTCAAATACGATGGATTTGTACCAAACTCTATCGATTTTTGGAAAGCTATGGACATTTCTTTTTCCCCATCTTTATTTGGTGCGGGCATGCAGCAAAAAATTTTTGAGCCCATAGCTCTTGGTGTTCCAACTATCACTTCCAAAAGAGGTCTAGCTGATTATCCATTTGAATGTGGTGTACATGTTGTGTGTGCAAGTTCTAAAGAAGAAGTGGTCAGTGCAATAATTGGTTTGTATAATAACAAAGCGAAAGCACAGTCTATATCAAGAGAGGCTCAGAAACTTTCAAGACATTTTTTCTCAAAAACTCGAATAGATTGGATACTTAAAAATGGCATAAGATCATCTACAAAAAAATAGAATGAAACTCTACTATTTAGCAAATGTCAGGCTACCGACAGAGAAGGCTCACGGCATACAGATAATGAAGATGTGTGAAGCGTTCGCCAACCAACACCTTGATGTGGAACTGATAGTACCAAACCGGAAAACTCCAATAACTGATGATCCGTTTGTATACTATAATGTTAAGAACAATTTTAAAATTAAGAGACTCTGGTCGTTCGATCTAGTTCGTTTTGGTCGCATAGGTTTCTGGGTACAATCCATTACTTTTGCTGAAGTTGCTACGTGGTATCTCCTTATGAGGAAGGGATTATTATATACCCGTGATGAGTTGCTAGCAGTGTCTCTCTGTTCAATCGGTAGGCGAGTGACTTGGGAAGCACATATGGGGCAAAAAAACCTTCTGGTAAAGTTTCTTACAAAGATCGGGGTAAGGTTTGTTGTTATTAGTCACGGGCTTAGAGATTTCTATATTAGCTTTGGCGTGCCCGAAAACAAAATCCATGTCGCACCAGATGCGGTAGATATGGGACAATTTTCAACAACTGTTACACGTAAGCAATCGAGACAAGGATTAGATCTTCCAATTGACCAAAAAATTGTTATGTATATAGGCCTTCTTGATGAGTGGAAGGGTTACAGAGTACTTCTTAATGCGTCGAGGTACTTAGAGAAAAAAAATATTCAGGTTGTGGTTATTGGTGGAAGGCACGAGCAAATTGAGGAGTTAAAATCGGATTATCCACATGTAAATTTTCTTGGCTATCGGCCTTACAATGAATTGCCACAACATCAAAAGGCAGCGAATATTCTTGTGATACCGAATTCTTCTGAAACTGTAATTTCAAGTTATTATACCTCACCGTTAAAACTATTTGCACACATGGCAAGTGGAGTACCAATTATTGCTTCTGATCTGCCGTCACTTCGTGAGATTCTTGATGATTCTTCAGCTTATTTTTTTAAAGCAGATGACCCAAAGGATTTGGCACGAATAATAAACGGAATTTTCCTTGAGCCAAATATGGCAGAGGCAAAGGCAAGAAGAGCATTTGAGAAAGTAAAAAATTATTCGTGGAACAAACGTGCAGAAAACATTCTAAAGTTTATTTGCTGAACATCATTATATTAAAAGCCACCAAACTCTGTGGTGTGGTGGCGTGTTGGAAAGTCACTGTAACATTAGAGAAAGTGGTCGCCACGATCAGGTAGAGGGACAACAATCTGATCATCGCTTCTAATCAATTCCTCCAACCACCAGTTAGCAGGGTTGTAAAGACAAGTGATCTCCGCACACTCCGAGGAAGCGTCGAAATCCTCGAGCATTATGCTTAGTGCTCGATGGGTTTCGATCTGGTGCGAAGTGGTGTAGGCGTCCTTTCCTGCCACCCGGGCGTTCTCTACTCCACGCTTGGCCGGACAGTGGAAGACTCCCAGAGGCGAAAGAACTTGCCGAAAGGCCATCATGTGG
This sequence comes from Patescibacteria group bacterium, assembly GCA_038058485.1. Classification (GTDB taxonomy): domain Bacteria; phylum Patescibacteriota; class Minisyncoccia; order Phycocordibacterales; family Zambryskibacteraceae; genus JAIFWN01. The sequence goes on from JBBUBA010000012.1 coordinate 18,428, forward strand.
CAAGTCTTCGGTTGCCGGGTAAACTCGCGCCAGTTTCCTGTCATGAGAACTCGGAGGTTAGTACTTTCAAGAACGAGGAATCTCTCATCCTCAAGAGTTTTCGCCTCCAAAACAGCCGCGGAGATCTGATCGAGAGTCTTCTCCGTGTTAACCATGACGCTAGGATCCATCACTTCCGCTCCATCCTGGAAACGAGTCAGGAACGGTTTGAAGGAAATGTAACTGAATCCGCTTTGCTTCGCGAGTCTTGTAGCTCCCACGATCTCGTGAATGTTTGAAACGACATTGACCCCCTCCGTGCGCTCGGCTCCATCCCACACAATGATGTAGGAAAAACCGATTTGAACTTCCGGATTTGCAGAGCGGATTCTAGGCACCCAGGAGCAAATACCCTCGAGGTTGACAGCCTTACTTCGCGGATTGTGCATCCTCTGGAAGGTATCGTTCGTGCCCGAATCGAGTGAAAATCGAATCCAGTCTCCACTTGAGAGTACTTGGACGGTTCTCTCTAGTACGTCGCCTCGAGACCCGTTTGTGACGATCCCGATCTTGACGTCACGCTCTTTGAGAAAACGAACAGTTTCTTCAAACTTGGGATGGACAGTCGGTTCACCCCCACCGATGAGGATGACACTTCGGAGCCCACCCTGGGCCATGTTGTTGAGGGACTCGAAAAGCTCCGAATTGACATAATTCACACCGGTATTCAGTTTGTCCCAGTCGATGCAGTGACCACAGGCGTAATTGCAGGCCGTGGTCAAATCTAGGTTGATAGAGACAAGCCTGATCTGAGGCATGGGCGGTGTCTCTTCGCCGGCAAGACGTGCTTTTCGAACAGCTCTTTGCCACTCGATGTATCTCTGAACTTCAGGAAGCAACTCTCCTTGCCGTAATTTGGCGGCAAAGTTGTGCTTGGGTGCGATGTTCATACCACCTCCAATTGGTTGGGGTACAGGTCTAATGTAAGATTAGCATTAAGCTAGCCAAGAAACAATTTTCAGTATAATGGGAAGAAATTATCTAGTCTCAAGGATTTGGACACGCTCTGGTTTAGGTGTAGGGGCACGGAGAATACGCGCCAAGCGATAGGTGTATTGGCCCTGCCACAGTTCTAGAATTTGCACGGCAACCTCTTGTGGGAGCATGAAGGGAGTAGTGTCGCGATCCGTTCCCGACCAGAAATTGGTATTCATGCCAGCAGGTCCGACCACCAGAGTCTTTTTAATTCGTTTATCGAGAGAAACAGATTGCGCAAGCATGGCAAGCCCCGCCTTTACTGCAGAGTAAACAGGTTCAGTTTCCCGTGGGATCCATTGAGACGTCGAAGTGATGACGATCAATCCAGCGAGGGATCCTTGTTTCCTAATAATTCGCTGCAGGATAAGTGCGGGGGCTGTGATACCGACATTAACCATCTGGGCTATGTGATTATCGGAGAGCTCGGCAATCTGTCCATTTTCAAAAAATCCAGCCGCATATACAAGCAAATCAATAACAGGAAGCGTGGCTAGCATCTTGTCTAGATCGCTTCTAAGATGACTTAGATCTTCCGTAATGTTAAATTCCAAGAACACTAGTCCTTGCGAAACAAGTTTGGGGGATCTGCCTGTGGTGTATATGCTGGCCCCTTTTTCCAAGAGTTTTGTTCCGATTTCTAAACCGAGGCCAGAGCTCCCTCCGACGATAAGCACATTCATAAGATTATGATAGCATTGAAAATATGTTACAGCGATTCTACAATGTCCTGTTCCTTTCTTCGTCATTCCTCGTTTCTATTTTTTTAGGTAAAGCCAATCGAGGGAACGTGGCCCCTCAAGTAGTTTTGATCGGGCAACTTGCGAAGCTTGGAGACATGGTTTGCACTACTCCCATGTTTCGAGCAGTTAAGAAGAAGTATCCAAAATGTAGATTAATCGTTGTTGGTCTTAGTGGAAACGAGGAACTTTTAAGAGGAAATTCGGATGTGGATGAATACCTAGCTTATACAGGTAACCCTTTCTCGTTATTGAAAAGGATAAGGAAGAGTGAATGTGATTTCGCCTGTATAGCTACACCAAATTTTGTTTTTCTTGCTCTTTTGTATTTGTCTGGAATTCCTCTGATTGCCGTACCTACAATAGTAAACGGCTTCAGTCCTTACGAAACTCGCTCCTATAAATTACTTCGAAATCTGGTAGCCACAGCTCCTCACAGTATGGGTTCCTATGCATCTAGGGAATATTTGCGCCTCCTCGAGTTAATTGGTATTACGGATCGTGACACGACAAAGCATCTCGTCTTTTCTAGGCAGGCTAGTGAACGTATAGATACTTTTTTGGGCACAATTGAAGTCCTTAAAAATGATTTTGTTGTTGGGATTACTCCCGGAGCAGGCAATAAATTAAAGCAGTGGCCACCTGAACGATTTGCTAGACTTTCTGATTATCTTATTCAACAATATAATGCAAGGATTATAATAATTGGGTCAAGAGGGGACATGGAAGAAGGAAAAGAGATGCTCAGTTTCTTAAAAAACAAGGATGGAGTAACTGACACTGTAGGTAATTTTTCAATAGATGAGTTGAAAGCCTTGGTTTCCAAGCTCAGTTTGTTTATAGGTGTTGATACGGGACCCATTTATATCGCAGAAGCTTTTGGGGTGCCTACTATTGATATCATTGGTCCAATGGATGAACATGAACAGCCGCCGAGAGGAAGACTTAATGAAATCGTTGTTGCGGAAAGACTACAGCCAGTAATGCATATAATGAATGCAAGACAACTAGATGAGGTCGAAGCTAGACGACAGGTCGAAGCTATTACTGTTGAAATGGTAACTAAGGCAGTCGACAGAGTTTTGTCTCAACTAAATTTCAACCAAGAACGAGTTTGAGCAGATCTGTCCTAACATTTTTGTTCTCTACTGCTTTTGTGATCTCTTTCATAGTTATCGCGCCCGCTTGGTATGATTCTTTTATTAAATCAATGAAAAATTGTTCCACATTTTTATTTGGATGAGGAAGATAGTGGGTTGGATATTTGCCGAGAAGTTTATGTATTGGCTCGCGGGGAATAATGCCGAATATTTTTGGTAAAGGGTTGATGGTGAAGTCTATTTGGAGGCCGGTTTTCCAAGGTTGAGTGAGTCTATTTGTTGTGTGTAGCATGTGTGTGTCCTTATCTAGCTTATCTAGACTATTCCAGTCTCTAGAGAGCTCTTTAATTTCTGGTTCGAATTTAAGACTCATTATGTCAATGTAATCTGTCTGCTTTTTTTCTAAGGCGCTTAAAAAATCTTTTATTTTCCAATGTTTGAGTTTGCTGTTGTCCATCACCATTACACTGGTATCCCAAGCATCTTTTTTCCTACAAGCAGCAAGAGGCTTACCTTGGAGATCCATGTTCATAAGAGGGGAGATATCACCGATAGCGAAGATATCTGGGTCGATAACTATTGAACGTCCTTCATACTTCATTTTTTCTGGAGGCATGAAGCGGGAGAGGGTGAAGGATTGTAAATCATTTGGGTCATAAGAGATCTCTCTACCACCTCTCAAGTATCTCTTGCCGGCAAAATTCTTAAATTCCTGAAGATCGTCGACATTCAGGATTTCAATTTTTATCAGAGAATCTTTTGGCAGATGTTTTTCTATGGCGAATTTAGCTAGTAGTGCTCCCAGACCTTGTTTGTCGTTTGTATGAATGAAGATTTTGTTCACACGCATATATTAGCAAATTTAAAAACATAAGAAAAAGCCGCCCTTTTGGGGACGGCCGACATCTAGTACAGGGCACAAGTTTCGCAGGCGGTGCCCTTGACGTTTCCATCAAGATGCGCTTGACGGAGGTTTTGGAAAGCGATGCTGTGCCAACCTTCTTCGAGGGAAACCTTGTTGAGATCTGCCATGGTCCATGAACCATTGGCATCAAAACAGCAAGCTGTGAGCATCCCACAAGAGGTGATGTGAGCCTCTGTGAAGACTGCCCAGCAAGGGATTGGATCGACGAGTCCACCGATCCTACCTTGGTTACCAGCTGTCGGTTTGATCCCGAGTTCCACCTCCCTCGCAATCGGTGATCCACCCATTGTGTACGGAGGCAGTTCATAGGTGTGGTCGACGAACGGATCAACACGCTCCTCAAAAAACTTGATCATCCTCTCATGCTGTTCATCGTTGTAGCGAATTCTTGAAGCAGAGAGCTCACAGCGGTGTCCTGTTCGGTCGAGAATCTCATCTCGAATGTCCTTGGCCGCTTCGATGTTTTGTATGGCCATGTGGAAAAGCCGTTCAGGTCTCGCCGTTACTTCAGCGAACTGCTCTGGAGAGTCGTTGTTGACACTCCATTTGAGAGAAGTCAGTCCCGCTTCGATGACAGCTCGCACCTTTTCTGGTGTGGAAATCGTGGCATTCGAAGTCAAGAATCGGCCTTCAAATCCAAGCTCAGTCGCGAGCTTGATTGCAGGAATCAGAACTTCCATGGCGGTGAAAGACTCACCGATATAGAAGAACCCAATTTCCTTGATACCGAAGTCATGGCATTCTCTGATCATCCGCTCGAGAAATGACCACTCCATCGGCTTGGTCGGTTGTGACTCCCGCTTTGTGAGAGCACAGAAACCACACCGAAGGTTGCAGATGCCGGTAACCTCTATCTTGACAGATTGAGGGGGTGGTGGCTTGGGACTACGGTGAGAGATGGGGATTTGTGCTACTCGGTCGATACGCTCTGTGATGGTGGGCACAGGAACTCCTTTTTGTTGGTTGTCAAAGATGGTCTAGAAGGATAATACAGTATCTGGTAATTATTCTCAAGAAAAGTCCTACAAATTTAGGGTATGTTGCTTAGACGGTCTTGAGGGGTATAATGTCGCTAATGAGCAAAGATAAGGGTTCTTTAGATAGAGCCCGGTTCACCCTTGAACAAGAAATATCGTCCATCATTCGTTTAAAAAAAACGATAAAAACCAACTTGGGTAAGGCCATAGCCATTCTTCGAAGTAGAAAAGGAAAGATTATCTTAACAGGTATTGGGAAATCTGGATTTATTGGCATGAAGATTTCCGCGACATTTACAAGCATGGGTAACCCTGCCGTTTTTTTGCACCCGGTAGAAGCTCTACACGGTGATACTGGAATGGTGTCTGATGGGGATGTGGTTATTGCTGTGTCCTTTTCTGGCAATTCTCGGGAAGTTGTAAGAATAGTAAAGTATCTAAAAAAGGAGTTTGCTATTAAGACTATATCTATAACTGGTAATAGGAGGTCACTACTGGCAAGAATTTCTGACGCTAATATTGTTTTGAATGTACAAAAAGAAGGTAGTCCGTATGGTATGGCACCTATGGCCAGTACGACCACTTCTCTTGTCATTGGAGACATGTTGGTTTCTGCCATTACTTCGCTCAGAAACTTCAAAAAATCAAATTTTGCAAAGCTTCATCCTAGTGGTTCTTTGGGTCTGGAATTTAAAACGGTAAAAAGTTACATGACTCCGAGGAAAGAAGTTCCTGTTGTGGTTGAAAAAGCAGATTCTAGAATGATGATTAATAAAATGAATAATAAGCATCCTGGAGTTGTCGCTGTGGTGAATTCAAGTGGCAAATTGACGGGAGTGGTTACAGATGGTGATGTTAGAAGGTTTCTGGTTTCTGGCAGAGAGATAGGAACTGCCAGAGTTAAGGAAATAATGACCAAGAATCCAAAAAAAATAAGAGAAACTAGCTCCTTGAAAACAGCTTTATCTACCATGGAAGATTTTAGAATAACGAGCTTGTTTGCGGTAGATAGTCGTAATAAGCTGAAGGGAATTATTCATATACATGATATTGTTGGTGGAGTGATCATATAAAGACTTTATGGCAGTAATGGATTATAAATATAGTCTCGATTTCCTTGAAAAAATAAATCACTCTGTTTTTGAGGGTAAGCTTGATACTCGTGGAGTTTTTTATGAGGGATACAATATTTGGTATTTTTTTCAAGCTTCTCTGTTTGTTGACATCAAGAAGTTTAGTTTATCTAAAGAGATTCCACCTGAAAACAGGTTATCCATCAGTGGGTTCCTTGTTTCATTATTTTTCTTATTTTTCTCACTTTGTTCCCTGTTTTTTTTGTCTTTAACGAGGAAAAGAGTTATGATCTTTTCGGTAGATTCTTTGTCTTCAAAATTCAAAAGCGATTACAGGATGGAATCTCTCTATAGTTTTTTAGAAACAAAGGATATTGATTTCTTTGAAGTATTCCATACAATCCCGAGTAAAACCACAATGTTTCGTCTGTTCAAAAGAAGCCGCCTCACCATGTATCTTGAGTCGATAGATTTTATGTTTTTTATTAAACAAAAAATAGTCAGCTTTTTTTCCTTACCTAATAAAGATAATGATTTTGTAGATTTGCTGCAGTTAAACGACTTTTCAGATAAAGAAAAATTATTTGCGGCATATTGCATCGGGAAATATTTCAAAGCAGTGCCCATATCGTTATTTAGGATTAAAATGCTCAAAAAGATTATCAAATTTTTGAAAGTCAAAACAATTTTAACTATTGATGACACTCGGCATTACAACGAACTTCTTGTAGCGGCCAAGCTTTGCGGTGTCCTAACCATTGCATTTCAACATGGGCATTACACGGGATATCATGTTGGCTGTCTTAGACAAGGTATTCCTGATAATCCTGTATCTTCAACCGTACTCTGTGTCTGGAGCGAATATTGGAAGAAGGAATTACAAAGATTAAATTCGTTTTTCCCTTCCTCCTCAATTTTTGTAACTGGACCGACGTTTGATGCAGTGCAAATTCAGAAAAAATCTCTACAAACTAAGATAAACAATAAAAAAGATACAGTCTGTGTACTTATACCTTATGAAACGGATGCGCCAAAGAATGAAGCAAGATTATTTATTCATGAACTATTAAGGTATCCAAATGTGAAGATAATTTTTAAAACTAGGCCTAACAGAGACAAACAAAGTCAACTCGATGAATATGGAATTCAAGATGGAAGGGTGGAGGTGGTACGCAGTCTTTCTGACGTCATAGCTGATGTGGATGTAGTGTTGGGTGTATACTCGACGATTCTCTATGACATGGTTGCTCTGGAAAAACATGTTTACATAATGGATACAGGCATGGACTACGGCCAAGGAATGATAATAAACGGCCTAGCGGACCGTTTGTATCTTAGGGATATTAAAAAGGCTATCTCGGCTCATTCAGCTTCAGGAGAGATGCTTAAAGATCGAAAAGAAAAAGTTGTGGGTACAAATCCGCAACAAGTCGCAACGTCCCTCGAAGTCTTATTTAAGAAATATCAGATTATTTAATGAGAAACTTTCTGTATAAGGTAAATAAATTGGTTAAAGAAATATTTACTTACCATAAGCTAACTATGAGTGAGGTTGATTACGATGCTTATTGGCGGGACAAAAGGGGGAAGAATATTGGAGTCATGTCGGATTGGCAGATTGAGCGTGCAGACTTTGTCGTAAGTATCTTAAACGGTAAAAAAAATATATCCATATCTGATATAGCTTGTGGTGAGGGATCAATACTAAATTATATTGGTAAGAGTTTAGGCGTAAGTAAACTTATTGGTACGGATATATCAAACGTTGCTCTTGATCGAGCAAAAGGCTTTGGCATAGAAGTTAGAAGGTTGGATATTGAAGATACTAAAGAACTTGAAAAAATACCGAAGGCCGATTATCAAATTTTATTTGAAATTCTTGAACACGTACCACACTCTGAGGAGCTTCTAAGGTCTGCTGTAAGTAAGGCGATAGCGGGTGTATTTTTTTCTTTCCCAAACACTGGTTTTTTTGTGCACCGCTTGAGGCTCTTATTTGGACGGTTTCCGCTTCAGTGGAGGCTTTTCCCGGGAGAGCATATAAGATTTTGGACCAAGAGAGATCTTGTCTGGTGGCTATACAGTCTTGGATATTCAGACTTTAAAATTCATTTTTACAAAGGAGTACCAATATTAAATAAGATCTGGCCATCACTTTTTGCTGCTGGATTCGTCGTCTATTTGGCTAAAGCTGGCACATCATGATAAGGATAAAAACCAATCCATTGATAGATATCAAAAATAATGTCTTCTCCCTCTTAAGACTTCTGTATCATGCCTTTAAAACATACAAAACTAAGATTGTTATTCTTACCTTTCTTGGCATGTTGAGTGGTCTTGTAGAAGCCGTAGGAGTCAGTACGGTTATTCCTCTTTTTTCCTTTCTGACTGGTGCTGGTGAGGGCACAGATTTTATATCTCAAACAGTGGAAAAAGGTTTTTATTTTATTGGAATTCCATTTACCATGCGATACGTCTTGGGATTTGTTATTTTGTTGTTTATATTTCGAACGGTTGCTCTTTTTTTTGCTAACTACATACGCATTAGTATCACTGCCGATTATGAAGAGAGGACTCGAACTGATTTGTTCAACAAGACTCTAAAGGCTAGCTGGTCACTTTTATTGAAACAAAAACTTGGCCACCTTGAAACGATGATGATGGTTAATATTTCTCACGGAGAACGGCTTTTGAACACAGTAAGTAGTCTGACGGTGATTGTCACAGGATTGGCTATGTACACTCTAGTTGCCCTAAACATCTCTTTCAACGTTACCGTCATAACAGTCCTGTTAAGCGCTTTCCTGTTAGTTTTTATAAAACCGTTGATTAGTCGGACACATACTCTAGCCAAAGAGGTCGAATTAGTGAATCGCCAGGTTGCTCACCATGTAAATGAAAACATTTTGGGAATGAAGACCATCAAGTCCATGCAGGTTGATCATCAAATTCTTGAGATAGGCAAACGCTTCTTCAGCACACTACGAAGGCTGAAGGTGAGGATCGCCTTTTTTCGCCTAATCCCAGTCTCCCTCATGCAGCCACTAGGACTCATTTTTGTTGTTCTTATTTTTGCCTACTCATATAAGAGTTCCAACTTCAATTTAGCTGCCTTTTTGGCAGTTATGTATCTTATACAGAGAATGTTTATTTTCGTTGAGCAATTCCAGAGTCAGCTTCATATTGCCATTGAATCCTCGCCATATTTGCAGGAGGTCGTTGATTATGCCGCTAGATTTAGTGGGCAGGAGGAAGGGTCTCCTGGTTCAAGAAAGTTTTCTTTTGATAACCAACTTGTTTTTCAAGATGTGGAATTTGCTTATGCTAACCGTCGGGCGGTATTGCAGGATGTAAATTTCACGATACCTCGTGGGAGCACTGTTGGACTGATTGGGCCCTCTGGTTCGGGCAAAACAACTATTGTAGACATGATGCTTAGGCTCTTTAAACCCACGGCAGGAAAAATTTCAATAGATGGAAACGACATTGAAAGTATTGATATTCATGAGTGGAGAAGAAGCATCGGGTATGTTGCCCAAGACATTTTTCTTATCAACGATACTATTGCTAACAATGTCCGTTTCTATGATTCTGAGTTAACCAGAGACGAGATTGAAAGTGCCATAAAGATGGCTGATATGGATGATTTTATCAAAGAGTTACCTTCGGGGTTAGATACAGTTGTTGGGGAGCGCGGCATTCAGTTGTCTGGTGGGCAGCGTCAGCGGATTATTATTGCTCGGGTTCTTGCCAGAAAACCAAAGATTCTAATTTTAGACGAGGCAACAAGCGCACTAGATGGTGAATCAGAAACTCAAATTCAAAATGTTATTAAAAAAATTAAAGGCCAAGTAACTGTAATTATTATTGCTCACCGTCTATCGACAATAATGCATTCAGACGAGATTGTTGTACTTGATAATGGAAGGATTGTTGAAAAAGGATTACCAGAAGATTTATTGAACGATAAGGATTCTTATTTTTACAAAGTCTATACAATGGCATAGCATGAAAAGTAAACGCATTTTTTTGATCTGGAATGGAGGTGAACAAGAAGTTCGGTCTATTATTCAAAAGCTCGAAGCAGACTCGCACAAAGTGGTATACGTAATTAGTAATGGCACCAGCCAGTTTTCCTTAGATGGCATCATCGTTCATTTGGACAACGATGCTAGGAGGGGCATTGCGGCTAAAGGAATTGATGAGAGCGAATTCTTTCCCCCAGACAAAGAATTGATAAGGGTTATGTTTAAGACAGAGTCCCTTATCCTCACTATGATGAATCGAAAAGTAGACTCTCCTGCTAAGCCCATGTCTTTGGACGAAAAGAAGCATTTCTATTATCACCTTCTACGATACTGGCATGGCGTGTTTAAAAAATACCAACCTGATCTCATTATTTTTCCAGCAGTACCCCATAATGTCTCTAATTTCACTATTTATTCTCTCGCTAAATGCTTCAATACCCCCACCGCCCTTTTTCAAGAAACTTGGGCTTCCGACAGAATTCTTCTTCAATTCGCCTACGACCAAGAAAGCTTAATGCTTTCAACGGCTCTCAATAAAAACAAGGGAAAGATTTTTTCTCCAGAAAGCCTAAGCCCTGATCTTGAGAGGTACTATCGTCTTCACACCGACTCAGCTGGAGACGCCACACCCTTTGATGTCTTAGTACAAGCCAAGCGTTACAGAGGTCTCGAGCGACTCTCTCTTAAACTCGAAGCAGTCCTCTCTAGTCTTAAGGATCTTACTTTCTTCATTAAAGCCTGGAAATATATAAGACGAATGATTCAACCAAATCTTAAAAAAGATTACAATCGCCTAACGGTTGATCTAGATTTCAAAAAACCTTTCGTCTACATGCCACTCCATTGGCAACCCGAATGCACGACCAGTCCATTAGGAGATATGTATGTTGATCAGCTTCTGATGATTGAAACCCTGTCGGTTGCCTTACCAGAAGGATGGAGACTCTATGTTAAGGAACATCCTTTCCAATGGTCTGTTGACGGAGTGACCACATATTCGAACATGAGATATAGGGGTTATTATGAACACCTAGCCAAACTCAAGGGGGTGTTCTTAGTAGATGTTTCAACTGATACTTATACCCTCCTTGCGCATTCTAAGGCGGTGGCGACGATTACTGGTCGCGCAGGAATAGAGGCTGTTTTAAGAGGCAAGCCAGTTTTAGTTTTTGGTTATCCATGGTACATGAGTCTCCCTGGAATTTTCCGTATAACAGGACCTTCGGAGTGCCAGAAATCACTTCAGAGTATCAAAGACGGTTATGTTCCGGACAAAAACGAAGTTCTCAATTATTTGAAGAGTTTTGATGAGAGTACAGGTAGGGGTTACATTGAACCCTTGGGGAAGATGAATACGGCTATTAGTCGAGAGAAAAGTATTTCAGAAGTATTACGCCTACTTGAAATAGGTATGAAAAGATGCGATAGTAAGAAATAACTTGGCCAAAACAAAACACGCTTTTCTAAAGGGTAAGACAATGCTTATAACTGGTGGAACAGGCTCTTTTGGCCGTAATTTCGTCAAATATCTTCTGGAAACTTCTGACTTAAAGAAGCTAATCATCTTAAGTCGAGACGAACTCAAGCAATCTCAAATGAGATCCCAGATCAGAGATAAGAGGCTCCGTTTTTTTATTGGTGATGTCCGGGATTTACAGCGTCTTGAGCGCGCCTTCAATGGGGTTGATATGGTCGTTCATGCGGCCGCCCTCAAGCAAGTTCCTACTCTTGAGTACAATCCTTTTGAGGCAGTAAAGACCAATATCTTGGGTAGTCAAAATGTGATAGATGCTGCGATTGATCAAGGGGTGAAGAAGGTGGTTCTTATTTCCACTGATAAGGCCGCTTCACCAACCAATCTTTATGGATCGACCAAGTTGTGTGCGGAGAGGCTTTTCATAAGTGGTAATGCTTATACTGCCGATGATACTTTATTAAGTTGTGTCCGATATGGAAATGTAGTAGGGAGTAGAGGGAGCGTGGTAGATGTTCTACTTAGGAATCCCGATCAATCTACTGTTACAATTACTCACGAGGAGATGACACGTTTTTGGATAAACCTTGAACAAAGTTTCACGCTGGTACTTTTCACCCTTGAAAAGATGTCTGGAGGGGAGATATTTGTCCCCAAGATTCCAAGTATGAAAGTGGCTGATCTTTTTCACGCACTGGCTCCTAAGGCTAAGAAAAAAGTGACAGGAATGAGACCAGGAGAAAAGCTCCACGAGCTTTTATTGACCAAAGAAGAGGCTCGCCATGCTATAGAGCTTGAGGATTATTATGTCATTCTTCCGGAACATGATGAACTTTTCAATAACAATATCCGTTTCAAAAAGATACTCAGCCAAAGTAAGAAGTTGCCCAAGAACTTTAGCTACTCAAGTGATACAAACCATAAGTGGCTGACCCAAGATGAGTTCCGTAAAATGGTGAGTTCCAGTCAACTTCTATGATCCCTTATGGCAAGCAAGAGATAACCTCTCAAGATATCTCTGCAGTTGTTAAGGTTCTGAAATCAGATTTCTTAACTCAAGGTCCGCAAATAGCCGAGTTTGAAAAAGAGTTTGCAAAGTATGTCGGCGCGAAGTATGCGGTGGCTGTGGCTAATGGCACAGCGGCACTTCACATCAGTGCTCTGGCTCTGGGGGTGAGCAAAAAAAGTCACGCTATTACCACTCCCATCACTTTTGTCGCTTCGGGCAATTGCGTGCTCTACGCTGGAGGTCAGGTGGAATTTGCAGATATAAATTCCGAGACCCTGATCCTAGATGTTAAAAAAATCAAACAACTTCTTGAAAGTAAACCCAAGAATTATTACTCAGGACTGATCGTGGTGGATATGGCCGGGTATCCAGCTGACTTAAAAGCCTTTAGGAAACTTGCAGACAAACACGGACTCTGGATCATAGAAGATGCTTGCCATGCCCTTGGTTGTGGAAATGGAAAATTCGCTGATGTTTCTACTTTCTCCTTTCACCCCGTTAAACATATTACTACTGGCGAGGGAGGCATGATCACCACCAATCGCCAGGATCTGTATGAAAAACTATTAAGATTACGCACGCATGGCATTACGAAGGACCCAAGGCGCCTTAAGGAGCGTCACGGCGGTTGGTATTATGAAATGCAGGATCTCGGGTTTAATTATAGGATGACTGATATCCAGGCAACTTTGGGCCGAAGCCAGCTTAAAAGAGCACGTAAAAATCTTGCTAAACGCCGTAAAATTGCTCGAGTATATGATCAGGCATTTAAAAACACGAGCATACAGATTTCGCCAAAATGTCTAGGGCATGCCTACCATCTTTATATTATTCAAACAAAAAAACGTAAAGAGCTATACGATTATCTCCACGACAATGGAATCTTAGTTCAAGTACATTACATCCCAATGCACTTGCATCCTTTCTACAAAAAAATGGGTTGGAAGAAGGGCAATTTCCCCAAGGCGGAGGCTTATTATGAAAAAGCCTTGAGTCTACCCATGTACCCAACACTGACAAACAAAGAGCAGAAGTTCGTGATTAAAAAAGTGTTAGAATTCATAAAATAACATTATGAAAAAAGTAGGTATTATTTCTCAAGCTCGAATGGCCAGTACCCGTTTACCAGGTAAGCTCATGCTTTCTATTAAAGGCAAGCCACTTTTGCAATATTTTGTAGAACGACTCGAGAAAAGCGGTATACCGCTTTATATCGCCACGAGTACAGAATCGAATAATGACATTATTGCGGGATTTTGTGAGGAACACGACATAACCTGTTTTCGCGGAGACGAGAATAACATTTTGAAACGTTACTATGATTGCGCTGTCGAGCACAAACTAGATGTCATTATCCGCATCACTTCGGATTGCCCGCTGTCTGACGGAGCGGTGGTCAAAGAAGCACTTGAGACGTATCTGGCTTTTAATGATGAAAATGTTCACTATTCGAACTGTGTGGAGCTCACCTGTCCACACGGGATGAATTTCGAGATTTTCTCCTTCAAACTTCTGGAAGAGGCGTATAAAAATGCGACTGATGATTTCGACAAAGAGCACGCTACCCCGTATATTATCAAGAATAAATCTGGAAACGTCGTTCTGAAGCATTATACGATAGACAAGAATGCTCATGATTATAGAGTAACGGTTGATACGTACGATGACTTCAAGCTAATGAGAAAATTGATCGAAGAGTATGGAGCGGATACCAAGAATCAAGACGAGATCATCTCGATCTTTGAAGCTCATTCGGAATTAGTGGAGATGAATAGGCCTAAGAAGCCTCATGTCTGGGCGCTTGATAAGAAATAAATGGAACCAAAAGAAGTTGTAGTAATATTCGCCGGTGGATTTGCTCAAAAAAATGGCCAATGGATAAGTCGGAGATTTGGAGATGATGGAGTGGGCCCCCCAGGATCGGACTTACGAATGCTCGCCGGAGCTTATCTATACCAAGAAGATCCCTCACGTCTGCTCATTACTTCTGGTGGCAGGGGATACCTAGACAGTCTGTTCCCCCTTGGATTGACCATGGCTGGGGTGATCAAGAGAGAGCTTGTGGGCAAGGGAGTACCGGCGGATAGTGTTATTGAAGAGTTCAAGTCCTCCAATACTTACTCACAGCTTAGTGCTCTGCAAGATCTAGCTCTTGAATACAAATTTACTTCAGTACTTCTCGTATCCAGCTCACATCACTTGCCGAGGATTGAAGCCATGCTTAAATATGCTCCTGGGCTTAGAGAAATAGAAAAGATTGCTAGAACCGTTTCCGCCGACGAAGTGGTGATAAAAAAAGATCTTTCTTGGAAAAAAGTAATAGAGACAAATTATAATCGAGAGCCGCTAAAGAGTATTATAGAAAGAGAACCCTCAGGGATCGAACAAATCAAAAACGGAACGTATAAATTTAAATGAACAAGCCAGCAGAGTTGAAAATAGATAAGAGGAAGGTTGGGCCCGGACACCCTGTGTTTATCATTGCGGAAATGTCGGGGAATCATGGGCAGAGTTTCAATAAGGCCAAGAAGATTGTGGATGCGGCGGCCAGAGCTGGAGTGGATGCTATTAAACTTCAGACCTTCAAACCAGACGAGCACACTCTCGACTGCGATAACAAATACTTTCAAGTCAAGATAAACAAAGCTTGGAAGGGCGAGACTCTCTATAGTTTATATAAAAAAGTTTATACCCCATGGGAGTGGCAGGCTAAACTTAAAAAATATGCAGAATCAAAAGGTCTGATCTGTTTCTCGGCCCCAGGCCATGAGAGTGCGGTGGATTTTTTAGAGAAAATAAAAGTGCCAGTATACAAAGTAGCTTCGTTTGACATTGTAGATCCAGCTCTTTTGAAGAGGATTGGTCGAACTAAAAAACCGGTGATTATTTCTCGCGGGCTTGCTTCTGTCGAAGATATTAAATTTGCTATAAAAACTCTCAGATCTGCAGGGTGTCCAGCAGTAGCTGTACTCCATTGTATAAGCTCGTATCCCGCGAAACTCGAACAGATGAATTTACTAACAGTGCCGGACATCGTCAAGCGGTTTGGAGTGGTAAGCGGGCTCTCAGACCACTCGCTCGGTCTAACAGCTTCACTTACTGCCGTCGCTTTAGGTGCTTCGATCATAGAAAAGCATGTTATTTTAAGTCGCAAAGATGGCGGACCGGATGCAGAATTTTCTCTGGAGCCTCGAGAGTTTAAAGAGCTGGTGCAATCCGTGCGCGAAATAGAAAAGGTTTTGGGAGAAGTTTCTTATAAGGTTGGCAAGCATGAAGCCCAGAATATCATCTTTCGCCGCTCACTCTTTGTTGTTGAGAATATTAACAAAGATGAAAAGTTTACTAAAAAGAATATTCGTTCGATTCGTCCAGGTTATGGTCTCCCACCGAAAGAATTGCCAAAAGTTTTAGGCAAGAAGGCCACCAAGGATATTTTACGTGGCACTCCTCTTGACCACACTCTGTTTCAGTGATATTTTTGGATGAATGAAAATCACTCTTGTCTCGGATAATCCGGGGAGTTGGATACACCCTTATGTGGCCGAATTGGCTAGACTTCTTCGCGCAGACGGACACGATGTCTCTGTAGTGGGAGACTCGAAAGGGATTCCAACGGGTGGGATTACCTTCCTTTTGGCTTGTGAGAGGATTATCTCTGAAGAAACCCTTGGCAGAAGTCTGCATAACCTCGTCATCCATGAGAGTGCTCTGCCCAAGGGCCGAGGTTGGTCGCCGATGACTTGGCAGATCCTCGAGGGCAAAAATGAGATTCCTATCACCCTGTTTGAAGCAGAAGTTGAAGTAGATAGTGGGGCAATTTACTTCCAAGACGTGATGAAGTTCAAGGGACACGAGCTTGTCGATGAGTTGCGCAAGGTGCAGGGAGAGAAGACTATTGAACTGGCACGACGCTTCGTTCGAGAATATCCGAATGTGGCAGGTCGAGAGCAGACTGGCGAGGTCTCACACTACGAGCGTCGCCGAGCTGAGGATAGCGAGCTTGATTCGACTAAAACACTCGCCGAACTCTTCGATCAGTTGCGAGTGGTGGACAACGAACGCTATCCGGCCTACTTCAGGCATCGGGGACATGTGTATACGATTAAGATCACCAAAGCATGAAGTCCTCAAAAAATATCATGATTACATGTGGTGGCGGTGGTGGGCCGATCTTCCTGGCCCGCCACCTGCAAGAGCGCCACCGAATCTTCCTCGTTGATGGTAGCAGAGAGAATGCCGCTCCATATCTGGGGTTCCCGTTTGAGCGAGTCTCTTTCGGTAACAACCCAGTTTTTATAAAAGAAATGCAAAGCTTGATCAATAAGTGGCACATCGATTGTATTGTGCCTGGGGCGGACGAAGAGTTGATACCAGTATCAAAACTTTTGGAGACTAACCACGGACTGATGGCATTGATCCCCTCAAAAGAATTTATAGAGTTGTGTCTCGACAAGAGAGGACTAATGGAAATCTTGGCCAAAGCCAAGATTTCCACACTTCTGTCATACGAGAGTTTGGCCAAAGTAAAGTATCCAGCTCTGGCCAAACCAAACTCCGGTAGAGGCTCTCGACAGGTGCACAAGGTGAAGAATAAACAGGAACTAGATGGATATCTCAAGTTATATAGCAAAAAATTTCAAAACGTTCTGGTTCAGCCATACATCGAGGGTGTAGAGTATACCGTCTCGGTCATCGTTAACAATAAAAACAAGTTCATCGGAATTGTGCCCAAACGGGTGATAGAGAAGAGAGGTATCACTCGAGCGGCAGTCTCCGAAAGAAATATTCAAATAGAGAAAGTGTGCAAAAAAATTATTGCAACCTTCAATCCTCGGGGCCCCTTCAACGTCCAATTAAAATTGGATAAAGGGAAAATATATATTTTCGAGATTAATCCCAGACTCTCAACCACATCGGTTTTGAGTGATAAGGCTTTCGGAAATGAGGTTATGCTCCATATCAAGTATCATGATAAGGATACGATTACCCACCCTCCCAAGTTTAAAGAAGGGGTGTATTTGTATCGCTATGAAGAAAACATCTTTAAATAAAAAAATTCTTCTTTTGGGTGCGGGTGGTTTGGTGGGGCGGGCCTTGTTCAATAATTTTGAGAGTCTCGGTTTAGACGTGCGGGGTACTACCAGAGCTGATTTGGATACTTGTGACACAGAGATAGTGAAAGGATTTCCCTGGTCGGACTATGATGTGATAGTAGATTGTACAGGTTTTATTGATTACGGTGAGACTAAAGAAATAGAAGAAAAGTTGAAAAAAGTAAACATGGAAGCTCCGTTAAATCTTCTTAGCCAGCTTGGAGAGACTCAGCGATATATATATCTTTCAAGCCATGTCGTTCTTTTGCCTCCAGAGAGCCAAAATCCTTACGCTAAGTCTAAGGCCGAGTTCGAGAAGTTGTCTGCCTCGGGGGAGGTGAAGGCCAAAGTATTAATCCTCAGACTTCCTGGCATTTTTGCTGACGAACGAGAAAGTGGTCTCTTGTATAAAATCAAACAAAGTTTTTTGAAGCGGGAGTCTCTATCTCTTACTATAAACAACGTGCTTTGGCATGCCATGTACTTACCGCGCGTAATTGAGATTATCGAAAAATTGATCACGATCTCACCTAAAGAACGCATTATCACTGTCGGCTATCCCACAGAGACAAACATCGAAAAGATTATAGGAGACAGAAAGAACGTCATCTTGAATGTAAATCAAACAGATCACTATTGCCCAGATGTGAGAATTCAAAACCAATATATTCAAATTACTCCTCCGATGTTTGAAGAAGACCTGGAAGCTTACTTTAAAAAATGATTATAAATACAGCCAGAGTAGTAGACAGGGTGGCGGGGGTCGTTTTGAAAGAAGACTCAGTCCTCCTCATGTATAGAAAAAACTATGGCAAAGAGTACTACACTTTTCCAGGTGGAGGCATAGACTATGGTGAGACAAAGGAAGGGGCGTTCATCCGTGAGATGGCTGAGGAGACTTCGCTCAATGTAAAACCCGAAAAGATTCTGTATGAAGTAAATTGGGATAATGGTACCAAGCAGTATTTCTTCCAAGTCACATGTCTCATCGGCGAACCTGTTCTCGGAGATTTTGATGAAAGGAAGATTATGCAGAAAGATCCAGAACAATACTACGAACCCAAATGGGTCCAAATTGCGGATTTACCCAAGCTACTCATCTTTCCGCTTGAAGTGGTAGATTTACTAATAAGTGACCTGAAAACTGGTCTTCCGGCTATAGCTCGCCAATTATCGATAACGTTTGCAACAAGTCGTCAAGAGAGGTAAGGTTGAGCCATGAATAAGACTAATAAGGTCTTGGTAGTAGTAGCCCATCCTGATGATGAGCTCTTGGGACTGGCCGGTACGCTTTGCAAGCATCGAGACGCGGGAGACAATGTGTCTATTTTGATCTTGGCTAATGGTGAGGACTCTCGGGATACAGGGGCTAATGCCAAAAAGCGCCTTGGCCAAGCTGGAAGAGTGGCAAAGAAATTGAAGGCCAAACTATATCTGGAAAACTTGCCGGACAATCAGTTTGACTCTGTACCACTCTTAAAGATCGCTAAGCTTGTGGAAAAAGTGATTTTCAAAGTGAAGCCGTCTATCGTCTACACTCACCATCCGCAAGATCTCAACATTGATCACCAGAAGGCGTGTGAGGCGGTAATGACAGCTTGTCGCCCAATGCCTGGTGTGCACGTTAGGAAGATTTTTGGATTCGAAACCCTCTCTTCAACTGAGTGGCAAATAAAGGATTTCAGACAATTTGCGCCGAATCATTATGTGGATATACACAAGTATCTAAAGGAGAAGCGGTCTCTCCTCAAACACTATCACGATGAAATGCGCAACTACCCTCACTCTCGTTCCTATGAAGGAGTAGAAATACTTGCTAAGTACAGAGGTTTGGAAGTTGGACTCAAGTCCGCCGAAGCCTTTGAGGTTCTGCGTTCCATCGATTTCTGATCTAAATTAGAGGGCTACTTTATAAAATGCTAGGATACAGCCATGCCTACACAAGTGGTGATAGTCGATTACGGATTAGGTAACCTAACCTCTGTTAAAAATGCGCTTCTGATGGTTGGTGTGGAAGCTCTTATAACAAGAGATCCCACAGATATTAGCGATGCATCTCACCTCATCCTCCCGGGCGTTGGTAGTTTTGGTCAGGGGATGAGAGGTTTGAAGGAGCGCGGGCTCGTCGAGGTATTGCAGAAAGAAGTTCTCGAGAATCACAAAAAAATTCTAGGAATTTGTCTAGGCATGCAGCTTCTTGCGACGAAAGGATTTGAGTTCGGAGAGAACGAAGGACTTGGTTTCTTGTCTGGGGAAGTTGTTAAAATCAATACTGCCGAAAGATTGCCTCACATGGGTTGGAACAATGTTTCCCTCGTAGGTGAACACAGAATTACTGAAGGGCTCGAAACAAATCCCCAGTTCTACTTTGTTCACAGCTTCCACTTCAAACCGGAAGATAGGAGTATTGTGGCCGGTGTGGCGGAGTATGGCGAACCCATAGTATCTATAATAGAGAAGGGGAATATCTTCGGTACACAGTTCCATCCTGAAAAAAGTCATGATGCGGGTCTAAAAATCCTTAAAAATTTTCTTAATCTCTAATGCTTACCACCAGACTCATTCCGGTGCTCCTATATAAAAGTGGAATTTTAGTTAGAAGTAGAACCTTTACGCTTCACCAAGCCACTGGTGATCCCATAACCCAAGTGGAACGTCTAACTGCTTGGAAAGCTGACGAACTTATATATCTAGATATTAGTCGAGACGCAGTTTATGATTTCAGACAAACGATGAACGTCATAGGTCCGACGAGTTCGAGTAGGGATTTATTTGCAACAATGCAGAACAATTTCATCGATGTTGTGAGAGAAGTATCAAAGATTTGTAGGATTCCGTTGACCGTCGGCGGTAAAATCCGTACAATTGAGGATATCCGAGTCCGTCTTGAGGCTGGTGCAGACAAGGTAAGTATCAATACCGAGGCTTTGCGAAGAAAAGAGTTTATTAGAGAGGCAGCAGAGGCCTTTGGTAGCCAATGTATTGTCATTTCGATAGATGTCAAGTTTGATCCGGAGAAGAACAGATGGGCGGTCTATCGTGATTTTGGTAAAGTGAGGACAGGCCTTGATCCAGCTACTTGGGCCAAGGAAGCGGTTCAATATGGTGCAGGGGAGATACTCATACAATCGATAGATCGAGACGGCACAGGTAGGGGATATGACTTGGATCTTGTCCGTGAGGTGGTAAGAGAGGTTAGCGTCCCGGTCATTGCCTTGGGGGGAGTTGGGGAATTTGAGCATCTAGTAGAGGGGATAAAGAGGGGTGAAGCAAGTGCTGTGGCCGCCGCTAACATTTTCCATTTCAGCGAACAGAGTGTTATCAATGCAAAAGAATATATGAAAAAAAAAGGTATAAATGTCCGACTATAACAAATCAAAGTGTCATATATGTGGTGAGACAGAGACTTTTAAAGTAGCAAACAAAAATTACTATTTGGATGGATTAAAGGTCCAAATAAAACAAGAGTACCTAATTTGCTCACGGTGCGGGTTCCTTTTCACCGCAGATCCTCCATCTAAAAAGTTTCTAGAAAAATACTATAATACGAGTTTCCAGGAGCGGAGTGGATTTGCGGATTCCTCCGAGAAAAGACATGTAAGGGACCAAGTACATTTTCTGAAAAGCTCAATGGGTGTTTTTAGCGGACCGATTCTTGAGATTGGGCCAAACCATGGAGAATTTCTTGATGAACTAAGAAAAATTGGTACTCATAAGTTATATTATTCAGAATTGAACGAGCGAGCAGCAAGAATATTGAAAGCTAGAGGCTATACGGATTTCGATTCCATGAAGTCAAAGAGGGGATCCGTCAGTCTTATCGTACTGATGCACACCCTGGAGCACGTTGTCGATCCCCGCCACTTCATTGCGAGGCTTGTTTCCTATCTGTCCGAGAATGGACATCTTTACATCGAAGTGCCAGATTTTTCCCGCCATGACAAGAACACTGATTCCTTACTGTTTGAGCATGTAAATTATTTTGGGAAATTCTCACTTCACTATCTTCTCTTCTCATGCGGTCTCGACATCATATCTATTGAATCTGATACCGATGCTCTGTACACTGCCTGTCCACGCCGAATTGTTCGCATAATCGCGCAAAAATCTAATACTATCCCCAATACCTCCCAAAAACGAATTGATGCCATCCGTAAAACAATTAGTAGAGAAAATTTATTTTTCGAAAAACTAGACGATTTCCTTTTCAAGGTGAAGCGGGGAGAGAGAATTGGTATTTACACGGCAGGTCTTCTTGCTAGAGAAAGTCTTCGGAAGACTAGATTGGGAAGCAAAACAGTAGTGGGTATATTTGATCGGGATAAAAGCAAGTGGGGGAAGAAGGTGGGGGGGGTGAATATAATGTCACCAGAAGAGATAAAGAAATTCAACATAAAATATCTGCTAGTCTTGAACGAAGGGTATGAGAACCAGATTCGGAAGGATCTAGGTAAATCAAAATTTCCAAAGGCTACCTTTTATTCAGATATTATGAAATTATAGTGGGATGAAGACGAAAAGACCGATGACATATTGCAAACGGTGCACCTACCCGATTATGGCGGTTAATTTGACAATAGGCGATGAAGGGGTCTGTAGTGGCTGCACTGTCCATGATGAGAAACCTGTAATAGATTGGACTAAGCGAGAAGAAGAGTTCAAGAACTTGCTCGAATCTTATAAGAGCAAAGATGATAGTAACTATGATTGCATCATCCCTGTTTCTGGAGGTAAGGACAGCCACTTCCAGGCTTGGTATATAAAGGAGAAGCTTGGTTTGAATCCGCTCCTCGTCACTTACTATACTCACAACTACACACCGACCGGCGAGGAAAACTTGAAGAATATCGGCAAGACCTTCGGTATCGATCATTACGTGTTCACTCCGAGCTACAAAGTTATCCAGAAGATGAATCGCCTCGGTTTCAAAAAGACCGGAGATATGAGCTGGCATTTCCACTGTGGGGCTTGGACAGTGCCATTTCAGTTGGCTGTCAAAATGAACATTCCCTTAGTGATTTACGGAGAACATGGGCTACTCGACTTGGCTGGACAATTTAGTTTTGAAGATCGACCAGAGTTTACTCAAAGGTATAGAAAGGAGACAATGATGCGAGGATTCGAACCAGAGGATTTTTTGGGAGGTGAAGAAGGTCTCACGAAAAGAGACTTGGAGTGGGCCCAGTTCCCATCTGATGAAGACATAGCCAGAGTTGGGGTCAGAGGCATATATATGGGTGTCTACGTCTTTTGGGACGCCAACAAGCACACGAAGGAGATTAGCATCCCGGCTGGTTTCAAACCCAATCCAGAGCCGTTTGTGAGGACATATAGGACAATGTCTAATGTCGATGATATCCACGAAAACGGTATCAAGGATTATATGAAGTTTGTGAAGTTCGGTTACGGTAGAGCAACAGACCATACTTCTAAAGATATTCGTCTGGGGGTAATGACCCGCGAAGAAGGTATTGAATTATTGAAAAAATACGATGGAGCCTTCCCTCACAAATCGTTTAAATATTTTTTAGACATGACCGATATGAGCGAAGAGGAGTTTTGGAAGACTGCAGATACGTTCCGCGATCCTCGAGTGTGGTGGATAGAGGATGGGCTGTGGTGGAAGGATAATATTTGGGGTGAACCGTCTTCATATGGCCAGGTTCATTTGTCAAAAGAAATGCAAAAAAAGTATGTTTAAGGAAAATGATATCCGCCCAAAAGATTTATTGGAGGGACAGAAGAAGGCGGTTGAAGCAGATATTCGGACCTTGCTAGATAGAAAATCAGAATTTGTTGAAGTTGCGTGTCCTGCCTGTGGGGGGAATGATTTTGTATCAAAGTTTGAGAAAAATGGTTTTAAATACGTCGAGTGTCCTAAATGTCTAACTTTCTACATGAGTCCTCGTCCAACCTTGAGAATTCTCACGGCTTTTCTTGAGAATTCACAAAATTATGCTTACTGGAGTAAATACATATTTCCTGCATCTGAAGAAACTCGGAGAATGAAAATTTTCTCTCCTAGAGTAGATCGAGTTCTGGGACTTTGTAAAAAACATCGAGTGAGTATGGATGCCTTACTCGAAGTGGGGGCAGGTTTCGGCACCTTTTGTGAGGAGCTTAAGGGAAGAAAAATATTCAAGCGAGTGGTAGCCATAGAGCCAAGTCCAACATTGGCAGCGGTTTGTAGAAAAAAGGGAATAGAGACTGTCGAATCGACAATCGAAAATATTGAATTTAAACATGGAAAGTCCTTTGACTTAGTTGTTAATTTTGAGGTAATTGAGCACCTCTTTTCTCCCAGAGAATTTGTTATTGCCTGCCGCAAATTACTCAAACCAAGCGGATTGTTTATAATAACTTGTCCCAATGGTCGTGGTTTTGACATAAAAACACTTGGTCCCGTATCTGACACAATTGATCATGAACATTTAAATTATTTTAATCCCGAGTCACTTGCTGTCCTTTTAACCTCATGTGGATTTAAAGTACTAGAAAGTATTACGCCAGGTGTCCTGGATGCTGAACTGGTTCGTAACAAGGTTATAGAAGGTAAGTTTGACATAGCCGGCCAACCTTTTTTGAATGAAATACTTGTAGAAGAATGGGATAGGTTGGGTAGTATCTTTCAAGATTTTTTATCGTTTCAGGGTTTATCTTCAAACATGTGGCTTGTGGCAAAAAATTGCTAGGAGGAGTTATGTTAGGATAGTTCCATGAATAGACAAATTCTTAAGAACACAATTCTAGTCGGTATATTTACCATCCCTTTTGTTCCATTTCTAGTTTCAGGCTCGCTTTTTTTCCCATTCATCACCACTAAAGCTTTTGCCTGGAGATTTATAGTTGAAATTGTCTTTGCTGTTTGGGTCGTTTTGGCACTCTTAGCTCCAGAATTTCGGCTAAGACGCTCGCCGATTCTTTATGCGGTGTTAGTCTTCCTTCTTATAGTAGGTTTGGCCGATCTCTTCGGTGTGGAGCCCATGAAAAGTTTCTGGTCGAATTTCGAGCGCATGGAGGGTTTTGTAACAATGCTCCATCTCGGGGCGCTTTCCATAGTGATGGGATCTGTTCTCAGAGAAAGGGAGTGGAATTGGTGGTGGAATACAACTTTAGTGGCTTCAGCAGTCATGGTCCTCTACTCCCTTTTGCAACTATCAGGTTCTCCTAGTTTCCCCATACACCAAGGTGGAGTGAGAGTCGATGGTACTATTGGCAACGCTTCATACCTCGCCCTATATTTCCTGATACACATCTTTGTTGCCATTTTCTATTTTGTGAAAAGTCGTACATCAGCCTTGAGATGGACTTATGGGACACTTATATTGGGTCAGGTTTTCATCCTCTACCACACGGCCACTAGAGGAGCCATTCTCGGTTTGATTGGGGGGCTTATCCTAGTTGCTTTGCTAGGTTTGATTAACAAACAGGATCGGAAGGTGAGAAAAATTAGTATCTGTTTTTTGATTGGTCTTGCAATTTTTATTACTGGATTTTTGGCTATTAGGAACACCTCTCTTGTAAAGAATAGCCAGGTACTCAATCGTTTTTCTACTCTCTCACCTTCTTTGTGGAAAACTGAAGGTCGTGCCTTTATCTGGCCGATGGCCTTGAAAGGCATTGGGGAGAGACCTTTGCTTGGTTGGGGACAGGATAATTTCAATTATGTTTTTGCCGAACACTATTCTGCCAAAATGTATAATCTGGAACCTTGGTTTGATCGCGCCCACAACATCTTTCTTGACTGGGCAGTGGCTGCGGGGATATTGGGTCTTGGCGCCTACCTCTCTTTATATGGAGTATTACTCTGGACTATTTGGAAGAGAGAAAGTCTTCTTTCTCACATGGAACGCTCTGTTCTAACCGGTCTCATTGTTGCGTATTTCTTCAATAATATATTTGTTTTTGATAATCTTGTCAGTTACGTTTTGTTCTTCTCCTTGTTCTCGTACATGCATAGTAAGATTGTCAAAGATGTGACAATTCCAGTTAAGATTATTTCAGAAAAAATTGTGATCGCCACATCCATTGGAATAGCCCTGTTACTAATTGTGGTTATCTACTTTGTAAACGTCAAACCTTTGATTGCGAATACTAACCTCATCATGGCACTTCAGACTGTGCAATCATCTGGTAGCAAAGCTACGGCAATTGGATATTTCGAAAAAGCTTACGCCTCCTCACGTTTGGGTCGGCCTGAAGTGGTTGAGTGGGTGTCCTCTTCGGCTCCAACGATACTTTCTGACGAAACAATTCCTATGGACAAAAGGAATGCTTACTTTGAGTTTGCAAAAAACAGTTTAGAAGTGATAACTAAGGAATTATCTGGAGACCCTCGATACGAGCTTGTTGCGGGGTCCTTCTACTCAAGTGTGGGGGGCAAGGCTGATGCGCTCAGACACTTTGAGGAAGCAAAAAAACTAATGCGAGAGAAGCAGTTAGTCTACTTCAACCTTGGACAGATGGCTCTAATTGACAATAATTTCCCAGAAGCTCTCTCTCAGTTTAAAACGGCTTACGATTTAGCTCCTGGATACGATGACGCCAAGATGGCATACCTTGTTGGAGCAATTTATGCCCGAGACAGTAATCTTGTAATCAAACTTTTATCGGAAATTAATCCTGCTACTCTGATTTCTGACCCTCGCGCTTTATCTGCACTCTATCAAACAGGGCAGAAGCCTTTCTTACTAACTCTCCTAAGAGATTTGGTAATAAAAGTTCCTCAACAAAAAGATGTGATCGAAGCAAACATCAAACAAATTGAAAGCGGAGGTGTCTAAAAGTTTTATTAGAAAGTTATCCACACTTTCTGCAACAACACTATTGTATGTGTGGTGAGTAAGGAACATAATAAATACAAGTCGCGCGTAGGAGATCTTCGAAATATTT
>JBBUBA010000013.1:0-5303 GCA_038058485.1 Patescibacteria group bacterium
TATCATCTTAGCCATAGTTTGGCACTGTCTGAGATGATGGTACACAATACCTTTTGCTATTGACAGAATGTATAATTTGTGTATATAATATAGGGTAGGAAAGGCGAGGCAACTTGCCACCGACTCGGCGGCACCGAGAAGCACATTCAGCTACAGGGGGATGACGCCATGGCAACCGCCGTGACCCCATCCGAAACGAAGCAGGCCACGCAGGGCCAGATCGACAAGGCGGTAGCCAACTACCGAGCCTTGCTCGAGAAGCATGTCCCGAACTTCGGCACCGAAGCCGTGCAGACGGTTCTCGGTCAGTCGGAGCTCGCCGAAGAGCAGTTCACGGTCTTCCGCAAGCGTGTGGAAGAGATCTCCAAGATGTTTGTTCGTCACTTCAAGGTCGATCGGACCAAGACGCGCCGGCAGATGATCGAGGCGCTCGGCCGTAACGAGTATGTGAGCGATGATGTGCTCGAGACGATGCCCGTTGACGGTCCGGAGGAAGGAGACCTCTTCTTCTTTCCGATCAAGCGTAACACACCGGCTTCCGAAGTTGCCGGCCTGCTCGATCGTCACAACCTCATCATCGATCCGGTGGCTCAGTTCCAGGTCAATGCCGACGACTCGGCCTTCGCCGACGAACGTCCGAACGGTGTGCAGTGGCAGGATAGCCTCGGCCGCTATTGCTTCGCCGCGTTCCTCAGGTGGCACGGTGGGCGGGGCGTGGGTGTCGGTCGTGACGACGTCGGCTGGGGTGGCGATTGGTGGTTGGCCGGTCGTCGCAAGTAGTACTTCGGGCTTGGTCCCTTGGGACTCTTGATCCTTTTGGCCTTTGCCCTCGGGCCCCGCAGATTCTGCGGGGCCTTGTTTTTATAAAATAAATTCTGTTAAAATAAATTCCGGTAGTAGGCAAGTGCAGGCGACCAAGGTTTCCTGCCGCCAAATCCAGTATCCATATATCGAGAATGTCTGCGATCAAGGTTTCAGACAGAGTGATGTATGCAGCTCAAAAATGAAGATACTTGGTGCGAGGCGTTGTCGCATTGTGATGCGGAATAAGATTCAACCTCGAGAACATTCGAGAGGTGGTGGCTCGGAAAGCGCCTTGCACATTTCGCCACGTTCAACAGGTGGAACGGTAAGCGGAACGTGAATGTCAATCGTAACGACAACGACTGGAATGACAATTGGTGGTTGGCCGGTCGTCGCAACTTTCTTCATTTCTCTCTCGCGTCAGTGAGGGAGTTTTGTTTAATAATCTGATTGTTCCAGCCCCCAAGCATTCTTCCTATTTCTTCAAGCGGTTCAGACAAGGCAATATATCTTTTATTATTTATTGATTTGGTTTCCCAAAGTATCATTAAAAGAATTTTTAGAGTATCGAGCTTCCGAATTGAATGTTCTACATACGGCAACTTCTTCTCTTTGAGTAAGAAGGAAGCGGATATTACCGATTCGATTATATCTATAAATAATTTGTCAATTCTATTCCCGAGAGTGTAGCGATTTACTTGAGGTAGGATTGTGTGATAGCCATGCCAAATGAGGTAAACACTCTTAATCTTTTCCAAAACCGGAAGCAAGGTGCGGCCGGGGGGGGGGGGAGCTTAATTGTCATGTATTTGATAATATCACCTCTATCGAAAATCTTCTGGATGCGTGGAAGGAGTTTGTGAGAGGGAAGAGGAAGAAGATAGATGTCCAGGAATTTGGGTTCAACTTGATGTCAAATATTCTGATTCTTCACCACGATTTGTCTAGCAAAACATATAAGCATGGAAGTTACAAAGCCTTCAATATCTCCGACCCCAAACCAAGGAACATCCATAAAGCTTCGGTTCGAGACAGGCTCTTGCATCACGCTATCTACAGAGTCTTGTATCCATACTTCGATAAGAAGTTCATCTCTGACTCATACTCTTGCCGATTAAACAAAGGCACGCATAAAGCCATGGAGAGGTTCAGGCGATTTGGATGGAAGGTTTCTAAGAACAATACCAAGACATGCTGGATTCTAAAATGCGACATCAAGAAGTTCTTTGCCTCTATCGATCACCAAACACTACATTATATTGTAGTGAAGCATATCAAGGATGCTCAAACCGTTTGGCTCATATCCCAAGTGGTCAAAAGCTTCAACTCTGGTACTGAAGGCAAAGGGCTTCCTTTAGGCAATCTCACCTCTCAACTCTTAGTTAATATCTATATGAATGAATTCGACCAATTCATTAAACACAAGCTCAAAATCAAATACTACTTAAGATACGCCGATGATTTCGTCATATTTTCTCAAAACAAAGACAACCTACTCAATAACGTACGATATATCGAATGTTATTTAAATGAGAATCTTAAGCTCACTCTCCATCCAAACAAAGTTTTTATCAAAACTCTAGCTTCTGGTGTGGATTTTCTGGGCTGGGTACACTTTCCTGACCACAGAGTTTTGAGAACTACGACCAAGAGGAGAATGATTAAGAATCTTAAAACAAATTTATCCAAAGAAACCCTAAACTCCTATCTGGGAATGTTGAAGCATGGGAATACTTGGAAGATCATAAGAGATTTGAAAGAAGCCATAAGGTAAGGTAGTCTTAAGTTCCCATGAGATATAAAAAGACTACACTACCAAGCGGTCTAAGAGTTATCATTATTCCAACTAAGGGCAATCCGGCTGTGACAGTGATGGCTTTGGTTGAAACAGGCTCCAACTATGAAACTAAGGGGCAAAATGGACTCTCCCACTTCCTAGAACACATGATGTTTAAGGGGACAAAGCGACGACCAAGCTCTATGGATATTTCTCATGAGCTTGATGGCCTTGGGGCAGAATCTAACGCTTTTACTTCAAACGAGATGACAGGCTACTGGGCCAAGGCGGAAAAAAAGCACCTAAAAAAGCTTCTCGACATTATCTCTGACATGTACCTAAATCCGACTCTACCTAAGGTAGAGCTAGAGAAGGAGAGAGGTGTGATTTTACAAGAAATATCAATGTACGAGGACCTCCCGCAAGTCAAAGTTTGGAATGTGTTTGCCAGTCTTTTGTATGGAGACACACCGGCTGGTCGAGCCATTCTTGGTCCAGCAAGCAACATAAAAAACTTTAAACGTGAGGATTTTGATAGCTATAGAAAGGCTCACTATGTAGCAAAAAAGACCTTGATAGTTGTAGCGGGGGATATAAACGAAACGGAAGTCGTAAGAGAGGTTAAAAATCTTTTCAAGACCATTCCTGATCACAAGACAATTACGAAGCAAAAGGTTGTTGATAAGCAGAAGTCACCACAGATTTCAGTGTACAAAAAGAAGACTGACCAAACTCATTTAATTTTAGGAGTTAGAACTTTTGGAGCCAAGGACAAAAGGAGAGCCTCGTTATCTGTACTTGCTGGGGTGCTTGGCGGAGGAATGTCGTCACGACTATTTCAAAGACTTCGCGAAAAGATGGGAGTGTGTTATTACGTTCGAGCCAACGACAATGAGTTTACCGATCACGGGCAATTGGCTATTTCTGCAGGGGTAGACAACAAACGTGTTGTTGAAGTTATAAGTGCATTAATCGAGGAGTGTAATAATCTAAAAACTGAATTTGTTCCTGACTCCGAACTTAAAAAGGTTAAGGATTACATGGTCGGGAATTTTTTCATGGGGCTTGAGACCACTGATTCGCTGGCCAATTTCTACGCTGATCAAGAAATCACAAAAGGCAAAAATCTTACTCCTTTTGAAATCGAAAAAGAAATAAGAAAAGTTACTGCCAAAGATATACAAAAAGTGGCCAAAGAAATATTTATAAACAAAAATTTAAATTTGGCGGTGGTTGGGGAAGGAAGAGATAATTTAAAACTGAAGAAGGTTCTTAAGTTCTAGCAGGGGATTTTAAGTAGTGCTATGATGAAAACAATGAAAGATCAGGGTAAACATGAGTCTCCTAGTCACAAAATGGTTATTACTACTGGTAGTTGGGTGAGGGGAGTAATTGTGGTGGCTTTAGCTTTTGGACTTTTCTTTTTGAAAGATATTTTTCTTGTTATATTGGTTTCCATTGTTATCGCTTCTGCTATCGAACCTGCCGCTATTTGGGCCAAAAAGAGGGGGATACCAAGACTCCCTACTATCTTGGGGGTATATATTACTTTGGCCATTGCCTTTGCCGGGCTTTTTTATTTCCTTTTCCTGCCACTCATTGGAGAATTGTCTAATTTCATTACTCAATTTCCCGAGTACGCTAGCTCTCTTTCTGGTCAACCAGCTTTGGGTACCTCTATAAGCGTTGGCGATATAGTTGATCAACTAAACACTCTTCTTCTCTCCTTTTCTCAAGGGGCTCTAACTTCTGCCACCTTCTTTTTTGGCGGTATCACTAGCTTCTTTCTTATTATCATTCTTTCCTTCTACCTCGCGGTACAAGAAGACGGAGTCGGTAAATTTTTGAGAGTGGTCACCCCATGGAAACAAGAGCATTACGTTATTGATTTGTGGAATCGCTCAAGACACAAGATTGGTCTTTGGATGCAGGGCCAATTACTTTTGGCAGCTATAATTGCTGTTTTAGTTTATCTCGGCCTATTGTTACTCGGAGTTCCGCATGCTCTTCTTCTGGCTGTTTCTGCTGGACTTTTTGAAATCATTCCACTTTTTGGCCCGATTATTGCAGCAATTCCTGCCGTACTCGTTGGTTTCGGTGATGGAGGTATGAGCTTGGCCCTTCTTATTGTTGGACTCTTTATAATTATTCAGCAGTTTGAAAATCAACTGATATATCCTTTAGTAGTGAAGAAGGTTATTGGAGTCCCCCCGATGGTCTCAATTCTTGCTCTTCTCATTGGGTTCGAGCTCGCGGGGTTTATAGGTATTATTATTTCTGTGCCACTGGCCACTGTTTTGATTGAGTTAATATCTGATCACGAGAAGGAAAAGTCAGCTCAAGCTACAGCGGCGGGACGCTCTCTAGAAGAGTCTTTGTAAAATGCCTGCGCGACCAACTCAATATATCACTACGACTCTCCCGTATGTGAACGCTGACCCTCATATCGGTTTTGCTATGGAAATTATCCGAGCTGATGTGATTGCCAGATGGCACAAACTTTTAGGCAAGGAAGTTTTCTTTAACACTGGCACAGACGAGCATGGACAAAAAATTTGGATTGCATCTGGGCAAAATGACACGCAAAACTATGTTGATAAGTATGCACAAAAATTTAAAGATCTGATTCCACTTCTAAATATTTCGGAAGATGTAAATTTTATTCGCACCACTGACGAGAGGCATATAAAGACGGCACAAGAATTTTGGAACAGGTGTTCTA
>JBBUBA010000014.1:0-4951 GCA_038058485.1 Patescibacteria group bacterium
AACCGTCGAGATTTTCTTGTCTGTGAGTAATACAGCAATTTCGTTGTACTTTGCCTCCATTCTTTCTGTGTTTGTCACCATATAGGCCGAGATAAAGCCCTTATCAATTTCGTATCCATCGACGACCTCACTATCAATACCAAAACTTGGTGATTCTTCTACTGTGACAACTCCATCTTTACCAACTTTTTTTATTGTATCTGCAATTTCCTTACCAATACTTTCGGATTCGGCTGCAATCGTGGCCACTTGCCTCACCTCTTCATCGCTCTTAATGGGCTTAGCCATCTTGCGAAGTGCTTCGACTGCATCTTTGGTAGCGGCTTCTATGCCTCTTCGAATTCCCATGGGATTTGCTCCCATCAAAGTTTTTTTGAACCCAACTTCGACCAATGCTTGAGTGAGGATGACAGAGGTGGTTGTCCCATCCCCTGCCACATCATTAGTTTTTTGGGCCACTTCCTTAACTATCTCGGCCCCCATATTCTCAAATTTGTTCGGCAGAGTAATGTCTTTGGCGATAGTTACACCATCATTAGTAATCATTGGAGCTCCATAACCCTTGTCGATAACCACATTTCTTCCCTTAGGACCAATAGTTATTCGCACAGCATTTGCAACCTTATCCACTCCACGCTTGAGAGCCATCCTTGCTTCCTCATTAAAAATAATTTGTTTTGCCATATTATTTAATCTTTTATTTTATTATGGCCAAAATATTTTCTTCCTTCACTAAATATAGTTCTTCACCATCTACTTTTATCTCATCGTAGCCATACTTACTGTATATAACAGTGTCTCCAACTTTTACACTCATAGGCATCAGCTTGCCATCTTCGTATCTTCCCTCACCAACTGCCAAAACTTTACCCTTATCTGACTTTTCATTAGACACGCTGTCTGGAAGCACAATTTTTATCTTCCCAATCATTCTCTCCTCTTGCTCTTTAAAAGGCCTTAAGAGTACCCTACTGCCAACTGGAATAATCCCCAATTTTTGTTTCTTTTCCATTACCTTTTTCTTCATAATGTGCCGATTTTATATCCTAGATGTGATTGAAGTCAATAGCGTGTCATGCTATGATACTTCTTTGTAAGATATGCAGACTCTGATTCCATATATACAGGTAGTGCTCTCGATGCTCCTCGTAGTCGGGATACTCCTCCAACGCTCCGAAGCAGGGCTTGGTAGTGCCTTTGGTGCTGACGGGATGAGTTCCACACAATATTCGCGCAGAGGGTTTGAGAAATTCCTATTTAAAGCAACGATAATTATTGCTATACTTTTCGCCATAACGGCATTGGCATCCCTTTTCTATCGCTCCTAATTTAGTTCATGACAAACATTCGGCTTCGGGCGCTTTTGAGTAAGCGCTTCCATATTCCAAAGGAACACTCAATTCAAAGGGCTGTGAGCCGTTTTACCTCCGCAGAAAAAACAGTTTTCTATTTGTTCACAGGAATATTTTTTTTATCAGGAGTGCTCTTGCTTCTTAGAGTCAATAATTCTTTTCTCGTTGATGTACCCATCAATGGAGGTTCCATCACCGAGGGAGTCATTGGTAACCCAAGATTCATAAACCCCGTTCTGGCTATATCCGAAGCGGACAAAAATCTAGTCTCACTTGTTTACTCTGGATTAGTTCGAACAAATAAAAATGGGGAGATTGTAAATGACCTGGCAGAGAGCGTGTCATTGAGCCCAGATAATCTCACTTACACAGTAGTGTTGCGTCCGGATGTAACTTTTCAAGATGAGACGGTGGTTACATCAGATGATATCGTTTTTACCATTCAAAAAATCCTAGATCCCGGCATCAAGAGTCCTTTGTTTGCAGATTTTGCAGGAGTAACTGTAAGTAAGGTGGACGAGCGCACTGTTTCCTTCGTTCTTAAACAACCATTCGCCCCATTTATGAACAACCTCACAGTGGGTGTACTTCCCAAACACATTTGGTCAGCAGTAACCAACGACGAGTTCTCCTTCAGTCAATGGAACATATTGCCCATTGGTTCCGGCCCGTACAAGGTTGACTCTGTAACCCGAGATTCTGCCGGCATACCAAACTACTACGACCTTATTCCATTTAAAAACTATATTGACGGTAGAGCTTATATAAGCCATTTCATTTTCAAGTTCTTTCCTTCGGAAACAAGTCTAGTAGATGCCTTTAGTTCGGGAGATGTGCAAAGTCTTGGTGGAATTTCTCCAGAGGAAGCACTGGTACTTGAAAAAGATGGGGCTAAGATTCTATCAGCCTCATTACCGAGGATTTTTGGAGTCTTCTTCAACCAAAACTCTAATAAAGCTCTCTTAGACAAGTCAGTCAGAAAAGCTTTAGACCTCATCACTCCTAAACAGGAAATCGTTGATCAAGTTCTTGGTGGTTTCGGAAGTGTCATAAAAGGGCCTATGCCACCCGCCCTTATGGCTTCAGAGAATGTTCCAGAACAGAAACTGTCTCGCACCGAACGCTTGGAGACAGCCTCGTCGACTCTGGCTAAAGCAGGGTGGGTCAAAAACAAAAGTACAGGAATACTTGAAAAAAAATCTAAAACTGATACAGTGAAGTTATCGTTTTCTCTCTCGACAAGTGATAACCCCGATCTACGAAAAGTAGCGGAGATGCTTCAAAAGTCGTGGCAGGAGCTCGGTGCGGAGGTCAAGATTTCGATCTACAACTCCGGAGACTTAAACCAAAATGTAATTCGTCCGCGACACTATGAGGCTCTCCTCTTTGGAGAAGTTGTCGGACGAGAAGCAGATGTCTACCCATTTTGGCACTCAAGCGAGAGAAATGATCCAGGATTAAATATTGCCCTTTATGCCAACAAGGATGTGGACAAACTTCTTGAAACGGCTCGCTCGGAAAACAACATAGATAAACGCGAGGACTTGTACAGGAAATTTGAAGAAACTATCAGAGATGACGTTCCCGCAGTATTTATATACTCACCAGGCTTCATCTATATAGTCCCTCCCACAGTTAGAGGTATGAATCTTGGCAAGTTGGGAGCAACGCAAGATCGATTTGTCGACGTCAGAAATTGGTACATAGAAACAAACGCCGTCTGGAACATTTTTTCAAAAAATTCTTAAAAACACATAATGAATCCTACTTCAAATTCTAACTTCAAACGAGGGTTGAGAAATAAATCGATGAGACGAAGGAGTGATCACCCTGTTGCGGAAAAAAAGGCTCCTGATATCATCCCTCCTCTTGCTCAAGGCAATATTCGCATTGTCCCCCTAGGTGGAGTGGAGGAAATTGGTCGCAACATGACCGCTATTGAATATGGTGGCGACATAATTGTTATTGACTGTGGTATCCAGTTTACTGATGCGGAAACTCCCGGGATTGATTACATTTTGCCGAATACAAAATACCTTGAGGAACGAAAGGACAGAATCAAAGCAATGGTTATCACTCATGGTCACCTCGACCACATAGGCGGTATACCTTACATCATTAATCGCATTGGAAATCCACCAATATACACTCGCGAGTTCGGAGCACTCCTCATCAAGAAACGCCAAGAAGAGTTCCCTCATCTTCCCGCTCTTGATATCCGCATCGTTGATGCCGCTGACAAATCTATAGCCATCACTCCTAACCTTAAAGTCCGTTTTTTCGGTCTGACTCACTCTATCCCCGACTCAACAGGTATCATCATCGAGACTCCATTTGGAGACATTGTTAACACTGGAGATGTTCGCGTAGACAACGAGAATGGGGTGCCAGCAGACAAGGAAGTCGAGCAATACAAGATGTTTAAAGATAGGAACATCCTCCTCTTTACTATGGATTCCACCGGCATAGAGAAGCCTGGTTTCTCCCCTTCCGAAGGATTTATTCTAAAAAATATTGACCAAATCGTAGCTAACGTTCCCGGCAGAGTTATTCTTGCAACATTTGCTTCTCAAGTTGAGCGCATCATCGAGTTTATGCGGATTGCCAAACGCTATGGCAAGAAGGTGGTCATTGAGGGTAGAAGTATGAAAAACAATGTAGACATCATTAAGCATTTGAATCTTGTTGAAGTCGACCACATCGTACCAATCGAAGATATAGAGAAATATCCGCCAAATAAAATCATGATGATAGCCACCGGAGCTCAAGGAGAGGAGTTTGCAGCACTGATGAGGATGTCAAACAAAACTCACAAATTTATCAAACTTCAGCGTTCCGACACTATCATCCTCTCTTCTTCAGTTATCCCAGGCAACGAAAGGGCTATCGCCAAACTTAAAGACAACCTTTTCCGTCACGATTCAAAAATTATTACTTACCTCGATTCTGATGTGCATACATCCGGTCACGGTAAGCGAGGAGAACTTGAGTGGGTTCACAGACAAATTCCATACAAATTCTTTGTGCCAGTCCACGGACATCACTACATGTTGAAGATGCACGCCGAACTTGCTAAACAGTTGGGAGCCGCGCCCGAAAATGTCATTGTTCCTGATAACGGTTCTATCATCGAAATTCGTGATGAGGGAAAGACCTTGGTTAGACTGCCAGAAAAAGCTCCTTCGGAAGATATGGTGGTTGAAGGATTCTCTGTTGGAGATATTTCCGAAGTGCTTATACGCGATAGAAAAATGCTGGCCGACGAAGGATTCGTAGTCGTTGTGGCTATGGTCATATCACAAACCGGCAGACTGAAGAAATCTCCCGATATCATCTCCCGCGGATTTATTTATCTTCGTGACAACCAAGACCTTCTCTCCGAGACTCGTCACATTATTAAACGCGCTATAGAAAGCACCACTGTGGGCATGAACCCAATCAACTTCGATTACGCCAAGAATGCTGTTTCCGAAGACGTGGCTCGCTTCCTCTTCCAAAAAACCATGAAAAAACCAGTGATTATACCGGTTATTTTGGGAGTCTAAATTTGAACTCTGCAACATCATATCAGACACTGTCTAATTTTTTCCCTAGGAGTT
>JBBUBA010000015.1:0-12973 GCA_038058485.1 Patescibacteria group bacterium
TAGAGCGCCTCATTTGCAATGAGGAGGTCAGCGGTTCAAATCCGCTACGGTCCACCAAATAGGATGGTTGAGAAGTAAATTGCTGATTTAAGTTGAAGATACGCCCTAGTTTTGGAGTTCGAAAACCTTCTTTTCGATGGTAACGAATTCCACTAGGAAATATCAACTTTTGGAACTTCACCCTCAGGGGTAGATCTAAATCGAGCCATTGCTTCACTAAATCCATAATGCTTTGTTTAGCGTAGGATATACCCGCTTCTAGATCATAGCGGTCTATATTCGTTTCGCTCAAAGAGAGCTTTTCAATGGCAATGCGACTGTCTATGTCTGCTATTCGTTCCTTGAATTGCTCAGATGTGTACTCACCACTCTCACGCATTTCAAAGATGTCGGTACGTCTTTTCTGTAGATTACGCAACTGCTTTTCATAGACAGCACTATCCTTGATCAGTGCCTCTGCCTTTGTTTGCCAATGGTTAATGATCACTTCCTCGAAGTACTTCATAAACTCCTCTGTGGGGCTTACTCGTCCTAGGAGTTGAAGGAACGCTGATTCGAGATCAGCTTTCGCAATACTCTTACCCCTTATGGGGCAAGTTTTGTTATAGCAATGGTAGTAATCGAACTTACGATATTTACCTTGTGATGTACTGCCAGTAAGTGGAGTCTGACACTCGTCGCAAAGCACAATTCTTCGTAGAGGAAACTTTGGATTGTTCCGAGAGCGAGTTACACCCACTTTTCCACCAAACTTTCTCTGCTTAATCTCTATCCATTCTAACTCTGTGATCATTGCTTGATGGAGTCCTTTGACAAGCTTGTCCTGCCCGTCTTCTTCAGGCCATGGGTTTATAAGATACCCCGCAAAGAATGTAAGGCGTTTGCCAAACAGCTGATCAACGAATTGCGAAGTTGGTTTTATACCAGTTAGCTTCTCGAACCCTCCTCTAGTCAATTCATCAGAGATATTCTTCTGAGTGAAGATTCCCTTTGCATATGCCCTTAGACATCTTTGCATTAACGGAAATATCTCCGGATGGGGTTTATCTTCCTCAGTCTTCTTTACTCCGTGTTTTTTGTTTTGTGCACATATGTAACCCACAGTGGGCTTCCATGGCCATATGCCACTTTTCAAACGAGCTAGCATGCCGTTTGAACATCGTTGTCTACGTATGGCGTTATCGAATTCAGCAAAACCGGCAAGCATTGTTTCCATGAGTTTTCCTGTAGGATCACTGCCAATCAACTCTGTTACTGATACCAATTGCACGCCACAATCAAGAAGTATTTTTCTGACTCCAAAATGGTCTTCAGTGTTGCGGGCAAATCTGTCTATTTTCCAGACAACGAAGACATTAACTTTGTTTTTACGACAGAAGTCTAATGATTCGAGTAGCACTTTACGATCAGCGCTTTTGGCAGATGCACCTTCCTCACGAAAGATTTTTATAAGCTCGATGTTATTATCCTTTGCGTACTGTATGACTCGTGTCTCTTGGTCATCGAGGCTTGTACCTTTAACCTGCTCGTCAGAACTTACACGTACATACCCAACCCCTTTGCGTCGTTCAATTTCTTTTTTCATAGTTGTTTTAATTTAATTTTTAATAATGTTTTTTAAGTCGTAGATTTTCGAGCGTACCTCACAGCGAGTGCTCGCCTAACACGGTGAGCACGTAATACACTTTCATGTCGTGCGAATTCAGCTTGTATGGTCTCTCGCAACTTTCTCTCGCTGGCAGTAATTGTTAATTTAGATTCTTGTTTTATCTTTTTCATATAATTTTATTGTTGTGTTGTTAATGTTTCTTTGTCTTGTTCAGTAGCATCTGGGAGTCCAAAGAAGTGAGCCCCATGAGCCCCTGTTTTGGTAATGACGATCTCATTACTTTTAAGAAGATCATTTTTTGCCTGTCGAATTCTCGCAATCGGTAGCTCTGTTTCGTCAGCAAGCATGTCTATGTTCAATGGCTCTTTAGATTCCAATAGAGCTGTCTTAATAGCTTCATACGCTTCCTGAAGTCGATCATCTTCGGTGGTATCTACGCCCTGATATACGAATGACATCCCACCTTCAGGGGAAAGCACCAAATTGGCCTTGAAGGGCGATAATTCGGGCTGTAGGCGCATTTTGCTCTGAGTTACAGTTATCTCTGTCTCTTCTCGATCTATGGCCAAGTGGGTATCAACTGCGGCCAGAATGTCACTCGATCCACGTATGCTTTGGCTGTTACTTTTCTTGCCTGCGGTGCGGGGTTTGCGATGATGGTGAATGACAATAATTGCCCTGTCGTTGTCTACAAGTTTTCGCATACCTGAAAAGGCTCGTGCGATTTCTGTCGCACTATTTTCCTCTCCACTATGAAGTCGTACTAGTGAATCAAGAATCACTAATGATGGTTTCTCTTTATCGAGTAGTTCACGCAATCTCTTAATGTGTTCTTCGTTGTCTATTCGTATTCCTTCTTGAGAAAGAAAGAGAATATCTGCGGTAGCACTTATGCCTAGAGTCTCGTAACGGTTTTTCACATGCCTCCTATGATTCTCCTCATCGATAACAAGTACTTTCCCTTTTCGTGTTGGGAAGTGTCCGAGAAATGGTGTGCCTGCATTTACACTGGCCGCCATGCTCTGCGTGAAGAATGTTTTGTAACTATTTGATTCACCAGTAAGAGCAGTAATCGTGCCGAGAGGAATAAGATCTTTCACAACCCATTCCTCGACAGGAAACTTTTCTTGATAGAGATCAGTGAGAGTAAACGGCTTGAAGTTTACGAATTGGCCAGTGAGAACATTTCCACTGCCTCTGCTTTGATATTCTCTCTGTTTAATACTAGTGAAGACACTTCTTAGTTCATTTACATCAAGTCGTGGTTTGTACAGATTGTCGTTTCGATCTTTCAGACTAGCCCAGCCAGCGGTGTCCCATAGATCAGGAGGGAGATGGTGCAATATTCTTCCAATATATCTCGTTGCATCATCATTTCGTGACCCTTCCAATACATCCACATCGGTCTGTTGGGAGTGTGTCGGAGCATCAGCAATTAATCTCTCAAGCAACTCAGGTGGAATATCTGTAAAACCTTCCTCTGGTGGGATTGACCATTCATAGGAATTGCCTGATGGGTGTATAGAGGGTGGTAGGACAATAATGCCACCATCTGCTTTAACATCAGTAAGAGGTGCTATTTTCTTCGTACTATTGCCGATAGGCCTATTGGGGTATTTGTAATAGAGATGCCAACCACCACCGCCAGTTTTTGCTGTTGCTGTAATTGGTAAATCACCAATGCTCCCGCCTTTCTCAACGTCAATAACGACTACGCCTGATATAGCTCCTGTAGCAACTCCTATATTCATGTTGGGGAATTGCTTGAACCATGCCCTGATTTGATCTGGCGAAGCTCTCTCTTTTTGGTACTGCTTCCATGCCATTAGAGGCATTTTGTCTTTCTCTCTCAGTGGAATGACTGAGAACCCTAGAGCATGACAACGAAGTGCCTGCTCTAGCATGTTATTTTCATTTTCCATAGCTTTTTTAATCAAGAATAATGTCCAGATAGGCCTGGATTCGGTCAAGACAGCTTATGGTTTTTGTTTTAGTGGTATTACTTCAAATGAGTCCCGTTGGCCGGGTAATATAAAAGACAGCCTATGGATTTATAGGAATAGGTTTGATTCTTTTGAGATCCGCAATTCGCTTCTGGTCAGTAACCCATGCCTGGTAGGCAAGGTCTGCAAACATGAATGCGATATCACGAATATGTTCGGATTCTTCATCCGACAGATTCAGCGACGAAAGGAGTTCCTTCGTCCGTTCTACAGTCAACATTTGGGTAGCTTTTGGCTAACCCGAGGTTAATGCGCTTTAGTATAGACGTCCGTTGCTCGGATCACGATAAGAAGTAATGGTTCGACAAACCGAATCGTGCTTTTTTAATAATTCACACGTTTTTAGTTCGTGTGGGTGGATTTTTCATGGAAAATCCCGCAACTGAGATGACGTGATACAGCCCATAAGGCCTTAAAGCTTCTTATTCGGCAATTCTATACCCAAATTTTCCATTTGTCAAGATACTTATACCCGATTCAGGTGAATACATGGCAATTAATGCGGCTTCAGTTGCCTCTGCAATGGTCTCACCACTGGCAATTACAATTCCATCATATCGAATTGCCTGATACCCAATAATTACCCCTGTATCTATCATCTCCCCATCCCTCTCACTAAAATAAACATCAGTAATAGGAAATATTTCCATATGTTTTAATTCCTTGGTTAATTAATAAACAAGGATCAAGTGGTATGAATGCGGGAATGGGTATCGGGGGGTGGTCGTTTAGGGACTCCTAGGGAATAGAGAGGAGGTAGGTAGGCTACTTACGTGGGGACGGGGTGGAATTACTCATATCTCAGTCTAGGTAGGGGTTCGCAATGTGCAATGGCACTACAGGCAGGGGCTATTGTTGAATACAACTACAGCTATAGTGGTGCCTATAATTGATAACAGTCACGGGGAGTAACAGCGAAGAGGTAGATTTACTTGTATCTAAGTCTAGCTAGGGGTAATGCAATGTACTGTGGCACTACAGCTACTGGGAGTAGTAGCTTATATGTCTAACTGTAAGGAAGGGTTGGAATTAATTGAATTTGAATTCAATTCTCTGTATTCAGAGACATTTAGCCCTATATGGTGGGGGGGTTTTACGACAATTAATTAAACCGTCTATATTGAGACGCTTTTACCAGTAATTAGCCGGAGGTTTTGTTATTTAATTTTAATTAGTGTAAACTTGTGGTAAGTCAGCAATTCAAATATGACGGATATCAAAGACGAAATAATCACCCTGGCGGAAGCCTCAAAGATATTAGGCTTACATCCTAATACCCTGCGGAAATGGGATAACACTGGGTATTTGAAGGCAATTCGATATGGTACTCGCAAGGATCGTCGATATCGAAAGAGCGATATATTGAAGGTACTTGAACAAAAAAACCATTAAAAATATGTCCGTAAAACAAACCGATAAAGAAATAGAAGTAATTGGGAGTGCAGACGGTCTCCTATTTTTTAAGGAGGTGGCGAAGTATTTCATGGACTTTTTAGAGACAGACTTCCATAAGCGGAAGTTGCCTAGACGTACCATCAAATACCGTGATGGCGATAACCTGCTCGTCGGTTTGAATCTGCAGAAATACGAGACCTTCAATAAGCTCATTCTAAAACTGATCACGAAGAACTTCGATAAGGGTGTTTTGGGTGACTTGGCGAAGGGTGTCTATAAAACATCACTACCGAAGAATCTACTGGATCTCATCAAGCTTCAGATTGGGAAAATTGAAGCATCACAAATAACCGGAATTGTGAACGATATTGCTGAAGAAATAGAAAAGTCTGGCACATTACATGCCGAGGAATACGATGTCGCCCTTTCCGGCTCGATTGAGGCCGCCGCACATATCATCCACGATGAACTCGTTGATCCATTCATAAAAAGCATAGAAAAGCCGCTACAGAACCTCCGACTTGGTGAAGAGGATGACATATTCCGTATCGAGGAAGAGATGACCTCAGTGTTGGTAAAACAATTGGAAAGTAAAATATCGGAGATACTCAATCTCTTCATTGCTGGCGAAAAGGTCAACCTTCAAAAAGAACTGAAGAGCATACTGGTTCTGTCTGATGTGAAAGGAACTCTCGAGGCATTTTTTGATGATTTACGTGTAGCGGATCTGTTTGCAGAAGTGTTCGAGATGCAACGCAACATGAGCATTCTTGATAAGCAGGATTTTTATCTCTATTTTGGCGACATATCATTCAACAACAGCAAATATCCTATCTTCTACATTCCTGTTAGCGTAACCAGACAGGGTGAGGCTCTCAATCTCGATTTCGATGCACAAATTTATATCAATAAGAGAGCACTGGAGTTCATTGTTCAGGAGTACAACACACTGAAAGGATCCAAGGGCAATCTTAAAAATGTTTCGGAACGCATCATCTACCTTTCTCAGCACACAGATGATCTTCAGGATATCCTTTCAGAAATACTCACCGAGATTGGTAACCTCTTCGAAGTGAGTGGCCGTGTGGACTTCTCTGCCTCTGAGACCGTAACCGCAAGAGGTGCTTCAGTACGTATATCAAACTCATGCTATCTCTGCCTATTCGACAAATCTGATGAAGCATTGGTAAACGATTACGAGGACATCCTACGAGAGTTGAGTGCCGAAGGTGGATTGCTTGCTGAAGCATTTAATAAATTGCTTGGCGATTTCTTGCACAACAATCCTGAGCCAGTGAATCCTGAAGTTGAGGATGAGTGGGATGGCACAGAAACGTCCGAACGTCTTGTGGCGCAAAG
Source organism: Patescibacteria group bacterium (assembly GCA_038058485.1). Taxonomy (GTDB): domain Bacteria; phylum Patescibacteriota; class Minisyncoccia; order Phycocordibacterales; family Zambryskibacteraceae; genus JAIFWN01. The sequence continues at coordinate 6,367 of JBBUBA010000015.1, forward strand.
CCCTATTCCCTTAAATGCAGAGCAATTGCAGATTCTCTCAGCAATCAGAAAGGACAAATGTAAGTACATGATCGTGGAAGGTCCACCTGGTACTGGTAAAAGTCATACCATTACAGCGATTGTTTTTGATGCGATATTGCGAGACAAATCTATTCTCGTTCTCTCAGATAAGAAAGAAGCTCTCGATGTCGTAGAGAAGAACATCACCCAAACAATGAATAAGGTCAGGTTCGATAAGAACTTTCAGAACCCTATTCTGCGTCTCGGAAAGACTGGTAATACATACGCACAAATACTAGCGAAAGGTACGGTTGAGAGCATTAAGACTCATTACCGTGCAGTTAAAAAGGAATTCGAGACCATCGAAGAGAATATCGATAAGTCCAGCAATACACTTAAGGAAGATCTCGAAGCAGAGATTATTGCCTATGGAGGAGTGAATGTGCAGGAGATCCAGGAACTTGTACAGCTTGAAGATTCACTTAAAGGTACGAAGTTTGTTTTCGATACAGAGGAGATGCTTGTCGATGATAACTCTGCGCTCGAATTGGCGGAGATGAGGACTTCTCTTGAGCAATTCTCAGAGCAATTCAAAGGAGCACACATCGAAGCGATATTAAAGCTGGTGGGTATCAAGCTCAAGAACATTAGTTCGATAGATGAGTACGAAGATCTACTCCGCTTCCTCACAGCAACTCAAGAGAGTGTGAAGAAAGTACGAGAGACATTTATGACAAAGGTGGAGGCTGTGCAGAAGTTCACCTCGTTCAGCAAGGAAAACCTCGGAGACTTAAACAAGTTTGTAAAAGAGTATACAGATCTTAAAGCATTCTTGGTTGGGTTCCTTTTCAACAAAGAAAAGGTTGCCGAGATCGACTTGCGCTTCATGCGAACACTGAACAGTTCGTATGCTACGCCACATGAAAACCTGATTGCCTTAAAAGATGCTGTAGCTATTTTTGAGTTCATAGCTGGCCAAGGACGTGAAATAAATAAGCAATTTGAATCAGATTTTGATTTCGTTGCGCTCGTTCACTACATACTTCGAGAAGGTGAGACCGCTGAAAGCTTGAACGAGGTTCTTGCGTCGGCCGAAGAGGTTCAGTACTTCAAGGACTTCGCCGAGAAGTATCCAAAAACAGCAAAGCATTCAGGACTTGATCTGCACGAGCTAGGCTCTTTGGAGGACTGCACCATCTCCTCACTCGGTGAATCAGAGTTCGACAAACAACTACGCTATTTGGGTCTTCGCCAGAAGATAACGAAAGACTTCTCTGAGATACCGGATCTGAATTACGCACTACAAAAGAAAAACATCGAGGATTTGGTGATCACACAGGTGGCATATCTCATGGACGGTAGGCTCATAAATTTCTACGAGCACAATAGGAGTGATGCAGAAACGTTGAGAAATGTAATACGAAGCAAGCAGAGATTTCCTCGAGAGGAGTTCCAGAAGCTCAAGGAGGCGTTTCCGTGCATCTTGGCTGGCATTAGAGACTACGCCGAATACATCCCACTTGAGCAGGAGATGTTTGATCTGGTCATAATTGACGAAGCCTCACAGGTAAGCGTGGCACAGGCATTTCCTGCGCTTCTACGAGCAAAGAAGGTTCTGATACTTGGAGACAAGAAACAGTTCAGCAACATTAAGGCGGCACAAGCACGATCGGACACAAACAGAGAATACTTAAATACGCTTGAGCAGTCCTTTAAGCGAAACGTATCAAATGAGACAACGCAGCTTGTAAGGCTCGGTAAATTCAATATCAAAACCTCGATCCTCGAATTCTTTGAATTCATCAGCAACTACAATACTCAGCTTGTTAAACACTTCCGTGGTTACAAGGAAATAATCTCTTACTCTAATAAATTCTTCTACCAGGGAAAACTTCAGGTAATGAAGATCCGTGGCAAGGCCATCGATGATGTAATTAAATTCTCGTACGTTGATGCAAAGGCGGAAGACGAGGTGTACCCGAATGCGAACATAAAGGAAGTCGAGGCAATCATCGCTCAACTGCAATCTCTGAAAGAAGCCGGTACCGAAACTACTGTGGGTATCATTACCCCGCATACGAATCAGCAAAAATTGCTGGTGGAGCAAATAAACAAACTGCCTGAACGTGACTACTATTTTGAGAATCTTCAGTTGAAGATAATGACGTTCGATACGTGTCAGGGCGAGGAGAGAGACATAATCTTCTACTCAATGGTTGCATCAAAGCATAGCGACAAGCTCTGGGGTGTGTTTATTAAAGATCTCAAGAACGTCGACATCGAAGAAGATGGTCAGATTAAAGCACAACGATTGAATGTTGGTTTTAGTCGTGCGAAAGAATGCATGCACTTTATTTTGAGCAAGCCTCTGGATGACTTCAGTGGTTCTATCGGTGATGCTTTGAGGCATTATTTCTACGTGTTGGAGGAGGCAAAGAAAGAGCGAACCGTTGCAGAGACGGATGCTCGATCACAGAAAGAGCCCGAGGTGCTCAATTGGTTTTACCAAACGAGTTTTTGGAAGAAGAACACGGAGGCTATTGAGTTCATACCTCAATTCGAGATTGGTAAATACTTGAAGCAACTCAATCCTGCATATACGCACCCACACTACAAAGTAGACTTCCTGCTCGTGTATAAAGATGCAAAGCAGAAAGAACACAAGATCATCATCGAGTACGATGGATTCCATGAGCACTTCGTAAATACTGAAGTGGTGAACGCACACAACTATCAGAATTATTATTCTGACGACGATGTGTACCGTCAAAAGGTGCTCGAAAGCTATGGCTACAAATTCTTGCGAATCAATCGTTTCAATGTAGGAAGCAACCCTATAAAGACGCTTGATGAGAGGCTTGCACGATTGGTGAAAGATGAGTCGAACGAGAACCCGTTGCTGAACAACATCCACATGACTGTTGAGGGGCTGCAGAACGGTGCCATGAAGGAATGCCCGAAATGCAAAGAGATAAGGCCGTACGGCGACTTTAAAGATCGCTCACTGCTTACTGGTGTAGGGCGATTCTGTAGTACATGTAAGAACAATCGGGTGACAACTCAGGCGGCTATAGTGGCGGCACGACCGGATCCAGTCCTCACAGATACAAAGTGTCCTCGTTGCGGTTCTCCAATGATATTGAGGAATGGTCGGAGAGGAAAATTCTATGGCTGTTCTCGCTTCCCATATTGTCGTGGCACAAGAAATCTATAATGAAAAACTTAATCTCAAAAACAGACTACACACTATTTCGTGAATGCCAGCATAACGCTTGGATAAAGAAGTGGCAGCCGGATATATACTACGCATCACCATTGTCTGAATTTGAGATGCATTTAATTCAATCGGGTAACATGGTTGAAGAAACAGCTAGGAAACGATTTCCTGAAGGAATGTTGGTTGAAGAGCGTGGTGAGGAGTCTCTTCCCAAGACTAAAGAACTATTAAAGAATGCGGGTACATTTTTTCAAGCATCTTTTTCTGATGGAACACTTTTTGCTGCTACGGACATTTTGAGGCGAGATGAAAAAGGAAGCATATACATTTACGAAGTAAAAGCTTCTAATAGCTCAAAACTTGAAAATGACTCAGAGGAGGAGGAATCAAATAATGATGGCGATGAAGTAGTGAACTTCACCGATACCTTCGCAGTTGAGAAGTACAAAAAAGAAATACTCAAGGATCACCATCTTTATGACTTGGCTTTTCAGGTTTATTTGGCACGCAAAACTGGTTATACGGTTGCTGGTGCATACCTATTACGCCTTAACAGAGAGTATGTTCGTGCCGGAGACATTGATCTCAACAAATTATTTGTTATCGAAGATGTACTTACATTTGTTGATGAAGTAATGCCGAAGGTACAGGAAGAAATTCAGGTATTGATTGCAACACTTGGTTCAGAAAAGGAGCCGTCTGGTCCATGTTGCTGTGTATATAAAGGCAGATCGAACCACTGCACAACTTTTGCTCATCACAACAAGGATGTTCCGACCTACGGAGTGCATGACCTTACACGCATCGGAAACAGTAAAAAGAGACTCTACGAACTGATCGACTCTAGGATTTACGATATCTTAAAGATCCCTGACGGGTTCAAGTTTGGTAAGAAAATAACGAAGCAGGTTGAAGTACATAAGCGTGGGAAAGCTGACATTGATCACGATGCTATACGGACTGAGCTAGAAACGTTGCAGTTCCCACTCTACTTCGTGGACTACGAATCCTTTAACCCTGCAATACCTAGATTTTCTGGGTATAAGCCTTACCAACAGATACCATTCCAGTTTTCTTTACACATACTAAACTCTCCTGAAGCGGAGCCCACTCACGAGGAGTTTCTTTACACTGGTGATAAAGATCCCTCCCCATTATTTATTGAAGATTTACGAAAGAAGATGGGTAAGGTTGGTTCGGTGATTGTTTGGTTCAAACCTTTTGAAGCGACACATATCAATAAACGTTTGGCCATCCGTATGCCCGAGCATGCCGAATTTCTCAACGAGATGAATGCACGAATGTTTGACCTTATGACAATCTTCTCGAAGCAATTACATATTCATCCTGATTTCCACGGCAGTGCTTCAATAAAGAAAGTTCTACCTGTTTTATGCCCTGAGCTGTCATATAAGGAACTCGATATAGGTAATGGATCCGAAGCTATGAACACATGGAACAGGCTCGTAACAGAAGGTTCAAGCGAAAGTGAGCGTGCCAAAACCGAAAAGGCAATGCTTGAATACTGTGCATTGGATACCTACGCTATGTATGCCATTTGGAGACATCTGGTTGAGATAACTTAAAAATATGAACACATTACTCATCATCGGTGGCGTTGTACTCATTCTCTTCGTCGGCGTGGGAATCTTTAGTTTGTTCCAGAAAAGAGAGGAAGAGGAGCCTGACCTTTCTGTTTATGAAAGAAAACCATTCTTATTTGATACCGTCTCAGAGTTTAATCTCTATAAGGTTTTGCTAGAGCTTTTCGGTGACAAATACCACATCTTTCCTCAAGTGAATTATAGTCACTTAATTCAACCTAGAAAAAGTACGTGGGAAGAAGAAAGGAGGCACAGAAGTCGAATTGATAGAAAATCAGCTGATTTCGTATTTTGTGATAAAGATCGGGTTGTACCGCAGTTGATTATTGAACTTGATGGGAGTGTTCATAATTTTAAGAGCAAACAAGCGAGAGATGAATTCATTAATGAACTCACGAAGTTGGTCGACCTTCCGATACTTCACTTAAAAACTGGAAGTATCGACAAAGAGTTCATTCGTGCTGAAATAAATAAAAAGCTGAATCGGGGATAGTTGTTCTCTTGCTTGGGGATTTGCTATTATGTATATGTACGCAAGGGGCGTACCACAATTAAATACGAAAGTAGCCTAAACCAGTAGCAATACTGGCATGGTGAAAGAAAGTCCAGTTAGACATAAAAAACCCGTCATGGGGTTGTCTAACTGGCCGTATCGGGAAACCGGTACGAGAGGCGCAAGCCTCTACCCGTGGCGGGCTTTTTGTATTCAATAAAGCCCCCGCAAGACTTTATTGAATATGAAAACAAAAAACATTTTATTTATATTACTCACCGTCTTTATTCTTTTTGTTGCGTACAAATATATCGCTTCGAATATTCAGGAGAATAAAGAAAAAGCGGTAATACAAGAACGGGCGTATACGCAACAGGCCGAGAGAAGTGAGCAGGCCTACAACCTTGAGCAATGTTTTAATCTTGCACAGATAGATGAAAACTCAAAAACCTCATGGTATTTAGATAGTTTTCATACGAAGTATGGGATAGATCAAAATCTATGGTCACCGCCAATAAAAGCGGCAATGGTGAAGCTTGTGGAGGAAGCGAAAGCGGAGACAAAAGCAAAAAGAGCTGAATGTTTGAAACAGTATCCTCAACAATAAAAATGAACAGGATATTTCTATTACTATGTCTGACAATAGTTCTCTCTACAGGGTTCTTTTTTCTTGGCTGGTATATGCATCAGCCAACTACAACAGGAATGGAATACGCACCAGATTTCACTTCACGTACTCCTTTCTTGGCGTTAGCTTACGATGCATGCCCTCCAAATGTCGCTGTGCCTGAGATGTATGCGTGCATATATAAACTCTCCCATTCCACCCTCGATGAGGCCGACATACTGGCAAAGGAGCTAATTCAGACATCACCAGAAAAGAATACTGAACAGCATGCCGGTTTTTATGAGTCTCTACATGCCAATATTCAATCAGCTCAGAAGACAAGAGATACCTATATTGATGGCGTGTGCGATCTTGATATGATGCTAATTTATGGTGGTACAGGAGCCACAAGTGAACGAGAGGCATGCAGGTACTACTACGCTCTAAAGTACCTAAATACACTCAAGAGCCTTGATGTGCTGACTGCACCGAATGAGATGAATCAGATTTCAGAATAGTTATCACCTTATAAGCTAGGAACCTGAAAGCTGAGCATTTCCTGATAGGTTGAAGAAATATCAGCAAATCCACGTATTTCCTGTACTATCTCGTTCCAATCAATTATTATTAAGTCCACTAGAATACACTTTTACATTAATATAATCTAGTGAAAATATATAACACTT
>JBBUBA010000016.1:0-2378 GCA_038058485.1 Patescibacteria group bacterium
CCACATGTTGATTGCGGCATTACCCTCATCTTCAGTGGACATTTCTACGAAACCGAAACCCTTAGAGCGACCAGTCATGCGATCAATAATGATCGAGGCTGATATAACGTTTCCCGCTTTGGAAAACGAATCCTTAAGAGCTTGTTCAGTCGTGGTATAAGGTATACCTCCGACGTAAAGCTTTGTTGACATCTGTGTACTTAACTTTTGCCGGCCAAATTTTTAAAACATGTAAGCGCCGGTCTATTCTCTTCGCGTTCACAGGCACTGCCCGAAACATCTAAGGAGAAACTTACACTCCCTCTATTATAGCACACCTCTATTTCTTTTGCAACCTGCCCGCCGGACCCGGCAGGCGGGGTCAATTTTTCTTTAGGTCTAGGCAGACAGAGTTTATGCAGTAACGTCTGCCGGTGGTAGTTGGGCCATCGTTAAAGACGTGCCCAAGGTGAGCCCCACAATTGGCGCACTTCACCTCTGTACGATGCATATTAAAGGAGTTATCTTCTTCCAGAGTTACATTTTTTGTATTGGATGGATTGTCAAACGAAGGCCAGCCAGTACCAGAGTCAAATTTAGCGTCAGAAATGAAGAGTTCTATTCCACAGTTTTTGCACATGTAGATACCCTTGTCTCTTGTATGTACAAAAGATCCTGAGAAGGGCGCTTCCGTCCCTTTCTCAAACATCACATGCTTCTCCTCTTCGGTTAAATCTTTTCTTATATTATTCGTCATTAGACTGCCATAAATATAACGCAAGATATGAATATTCTCCACAATAAGGTTTGGCTAAGTTTCTCATTTTCCTTTCATTTGGTAAAACCTTCAAATTAAAAACTTTCTGGAATCCTTTTGCTATTCCTAGATCTCCGACTGGTAGTATATTTGGTCGATTTAGGGCAAAAATCAAGAACATATCAGATGTCCACGGACCAATACCCTTAACTTGGACAAGATGCCCCCTTACCTCTTTATCACTCATTTTATAAAAAAGTCTAGGGTCTATAGTATTGTCCAAAAATTTTTTTGCCAGATCTTTTAAATACGAAAATTTCTGATTTGAGAGCCCAGCGGAGCGCAAAATTTTTTCAGATAATTCTAAAAATAATTCTGGTGTTGGTTTTCTTCTGCCAAATAATTTTAGAAATTTTTTGTAAATTGAATCCCCTGCTTTCGTAGAAATCTGCTGATAAATTATTGAACCTGCAAGAGACAGGAAAAAAATTTGGGAAGGAATTAATTTTCTCTTCAGTTTTCTTTTATCAATTTTAATCATTTTTGTTTAGTTTCAATGTGGCGTCGCAGGTTGAGTACCCCACGGGTGAGACTTTGTAAGAGTATCCTAACATCAATTCAAAAGTTAAAATGAAGTTTATGGATTGAGCTCAAAATCCTACGAAAGAACTGGCATTACGGATTAAATTTCAAATATAGACATCGTAACCAATGGAGACGATATCCTAACCAAGTCCTTATTTTTTGTACCAAGTTAAGAGGAAATACTGTGTAGTAAGGATCACACTCATGCCCGTGAAGATATATGATACGGCCTAGGCTATAGTTTGAAACCGATGGTATGCCGAGTGACAGAGTCACATTCCAGTCATGATTACCGTGAACATATACAAGATGAGACTCCCTTTGCTGTCTTTTAATTAGACCAATTAAATCAGCATACTTGCTAGATAGTTCTGATGGTTTTGCGTAAAACAAATCGAAGAAATCTCCCAGGAGGATAATCTTTTTATCTTGTCTTTCAAGAAAAGATCTCAATCTATCGAGTTCATCGCTGGTATAGTCATACAGGCCCAAGTGAGCATCACTTATCGCAATAGTTGTTTCATCTTCATATATACATTCATCATGGAAAGGCTTTATGACCCTAAAATCTTTTTCAATCCAGGATTTGTGCAAATGGCCAAGTACGGCAAAATTCTTTCGGTGTTGCAGTAAGTATTTTCTTATATTCTGTGCGTATAAATAATCGTATAATTTCATTACATGTTGTGATTTCAAAATTTGGCGGAGGGTAAGAGATTCGAACTCTTGGTGGGTTTCCCCACGCCACGTTTCCAACGTGGTGCACTAGACCACTATGCGAACCCTCCTTTCAGCGCAATCTTACCCTGTCTTACTCCCCCTCGACAAGCGCCCTTACTCTTTCCTCCATCGGAGGATGGGTCATGAACATTTTTTTTACAAACGAAGACGCATTTCCACCTCGACCAAATGGGTTAGAGATAAAAAGATGTGCAGTGGCATTGTTAGCGGTTCTCATGGGTATGGATGTTGCTCCAATTTTTCTTAGCGCACTTGCTAGCCCCTCAGGAAAGCGAGTTAAAAGGGCCCCGGACGAATCCGCCAGAAATTCCCTCCT
>JBBUBA010000017.1:0-6088 GCA_038058485.1 Patescibacteria group bacterium
ACTCGGGACCAAACTTGCTATTAATAACATTCTGAATATCAAGTTTGGCTTGTTGAGAAAGGTTAGTTGAATCAGTACGCATGTAAGTGATGTACCCAGCTTCGTAAAGTCTCTGGGCTATCATCATTGTTCGCGATGGCGCAAATCCGAGTCTGGAGGAAGCAGATTGCTGAAGGGTGGAAGTGATGAAGGGTGGGCGAGGCACACGTTTAATTTCAGTTTCCTTGATATCCGTTATTTTCCAAGAACCTTTTTTGCCCTCTTCTAAAAGTCTATCTACTTCATTTTTGTCTCTTGGTTCAACAGAACATTCAAAGGTCAAACCTTGGGGATTTTCCAAAGGTTTAACCTTGGCAAATATTTTCCAAAACGTTTCTGGCTTGAAGGCTCTGATCTCACGCTCTCTTTCTACTAAAATTCTCAAGGCAGGGGATTGCACTCGGCCTGCCGAGAGTCCATAGCGAACTTTCTTCCAAATAATTCCCGATAGATCGTAACCGACGAGTCGATCCAAAACTCTTCTGGCTTCTTGGGCTTCTTTGAGATTCTCATCAATTTTCCTTGGCTCCTTCATGGCTTCCTCCACTGCTTCTTTTGTAATTTCGTGGAAGGCCACCCGTTTTGGATTTTTTAGCCCTACCGCTTGGGCAATATGCCAAGCAATAGCTTCTCCCTCACGATCGGGGTCTGTAGCAAGGATAACCTCATCGGCTTTATTAGCTAAAGATTTGATTTCAGCAATGACCTTTTCCTTGCCTTTACTGACTTCGTAATGAGGAACGAAGCCGGCGGGTATATCAATAGCTTTTGTATTTGATTTCGGAAGATCGCGCACATGACCGACAGAAGCGACCACGCGAAAGTCCTTTCCTAAATATTTTTCTATCGTCTTGGCCTTACTCGGCGACTCGACTATAACTAAACGCATCACGTAACAAATAACAGGAAATAGTTTTTATTGCAAATTTTGCAAAAGAAAAACCCAGCAAGTTGCCGGGTGTTAATGATCACGAGAAGGGTTTTAGTCTAACCACTTCGGTTTCCTTCGTCACATGTCTTGCTCTTCCTGTGCGCAAATGAAGGGCGTTGAGTACGCGTGGTTTCCGGGACGCTGGATAGATATTCTTGATTTTCACGAGTGCCGCTTTTGTGCTGATACCAAATCCAGCCCCAGGGACTACATGCTTAGACGAAGCAAATGCGAACCTTTCTCCGATAAACAGTTCCTTGAATTTCATGCGGTCCTCTGGTTGAGGGAGTTTCTAGCTTGTAAGTTACAACTTGATTCAGTTTGTGTCAACTTAAAATGTTTTTCGGACAAAGCCAAGCTCCTCTACAATCAAGCCTTTGATTTCAAGAAGGCTCAAAACTGCACTAGCTTTGGAGATGTCGAACTTTGAGTTTCTAATTAAAGAATCACGATCAGCAGGGGTTTCTAGGAGTTTTATAAATACTTTCTCTTCTTCTGTTAAGTCGTCTACATTGAACAAGGTGTCATGGCTTTCACTCTTTAGACCCAATAGTTCCAAAATATCATTTGAGTCGCGGATGAGTGCTGCGCCAAGTCGGATAAGCATATGTGGACCCTCCGAAGTGCTCGAGGTCACGGGTCCGGGCACACAGCCCACCTCTCTATTATATTCAGTAGCCAATCGTGAGGTTATTAGAGTCCCACTTTTCTTTTCCGCTTCTATCACGATGGTGGCATGACACATTCCTGCCATGATTCTGTTGCGACGAGGGAAGGCCCATGCCCCAGCAGGCATCTCATCATCATATTCAGAAATAAGTCCTCCACCCGCTTCGACTATTTCTTCCGCCAAGTTTACGTGTGAGTGAGGGTGTAGGACCTTTTTTGAAAGCCCAGAGCCCGGTATGGCAATAGTTTGTAGCCCAGCCCGCAAAGCTGATCTGTGAGCTATAGAATCAATGCCCAGAGCTAATCCAGAGACGATTGTGACTGGGTAGCCAATAAGCCCTTGTATAAGAGAACTGGCTACTTCCTGTCCGTAGGAGGTAAATTTCCTAGAGCCAACCACAGCCAAGAGCTTGTTCTCTCTATTTGGAAGAGAGCCCCAAATACGCAACTGCTTTGGCGGATCATTAATCTCCCTTAGTAACTCCGGCCACTCCTCCTCTTTCAGCTCTCTCACGGTCTCTTTTGTCATGTGTTAATATTCTATCAATGCTTGACATAAAATTCATTAAGGAAAACAAGGATCTGGTAGCTCAAATTACCAAGAACAAGAACAGAGAGATCGATTTTGATGAGCTTCTAAAGCTAGGAGATGAACGTAAGCGTCTACGGACAGAAATAGATGAAATAAATAAAAAGCGTAATGAAGCTCAAAGAGAGCGAAATGTTGCAGTCGGTAGTCAGCTAAAGACTGAACTTGAGCAAGTTGAGAAGGACTTTGGAGATGTAGACAAAAAGTTTGTTTCTCTAATGCTCAAAGTTCCAAATATATATTCTCCCGACACTCCAGTTGGTTCGGACGAAAGTGCCAACGTGGCGATAAGACAATGGGGAGAAAAACCAAATTTTGATTTCAAACCCAAAGAGCACGATGAAATTGGTAGAAACTTAGGCATTATCGATTCCGAAACAGCCGGCGAAGTTTCTGGCTCAAGATTTACATACATCAAGGGGGATTTAGCAATGCTACAGTTCGCCCTTCTACAGTTTGCTTTGAATGTTGTGACAAACAAAGAAACTTTAGAAAAAATTACCAAAGATGCTGGATTAAATATTCCTGTATCTACCTTCACCCCAATTATTCCTCCAGTGTTTATTAAACCTGCGGTCCAAAACAGGATGGCGCGCTTCATGACTCCCGAAGATCATTACATGTTCCCCAATGATGACCTGATGCTTATAGGAAGTGCTGAACATACCCTTGGTCCAATATATATGGATAAAATTATCGAGGAAAAAGATTTACCAATCCGCGTAGCTGGATACTCGACTGCCTTTAGAAGGGAAGCGGGGACATACGGTAAGGATACCAAAGGCATCATCAGACAACATCAGTTTGATAAATTAGAAATGGAGTCCTTCACCTTACCGGAGCACTCACTTCAAGAACAAGATTTTCTAGTTGCCATTCAAGAATATATTCTTCAATCACTTAAGCTCCCATACCAAGTTGTAGCGGTGTGCACTGGAGATATGGGTTTCCCAGATTACCGACAGATTGATTTGGAAACTTGGATGCCCGGACAAGAAAAATATAGAGAGACACACAGTGCCGATCACACAGGTAACTTTCAATCACGAAGGTTGAACACGAGAGTAAAAAGAGCAGATGGAAGTATCGAACCAGTCCACATGAATGACGCAACGGTAGTGGCAATGGGACGTACCCTTATAGCTATCCTTGAAAACTATCAGCAAGCTGATGGTTCTGTAATGATTCCTGAAGTCCTAAGGTCTTATATGGGAAAAGATGAAATTAATAGGAAGTAAAAGAGCAGTTCGCTCGGTGGAGTTCCACAGGAAGCAAGAGTTTTATCGCAAAATTCGTTTTGGATTTTTTACTTTATTTGTCATAGCTCTTCTTGTTGGGCCAGTCTTTCTTATTAGAAGTAAAAATCTGCTGATATCTAGCGTTTCCATTGTTGGTAATGAGGTCACAGAAACAAGCGATATACAAAAATTGGTGATAGATAAACTCGATGGTTATTATTTGAAACTTTTTCCCAAATCTAGCGTCGCTCTTTACCCTAAAAATGAAATAGAAAAGAGTTTATTAGAATCTATACCTAGGCTTGCCTCCGCCAACGTCTCCCTATCTGGTACAAAATCAATAAAGGTTGAAGTTGCAGAACGTGCTCCATTTGCCCTCTACTGTTCCGATTCTTGTTTTTTTATGGATGATACAGGTTACATATACTCCGAGGCACCAACCTTTTCAAGCGGAGTCTACACAATTTATTCCAGTAAGCCAAAGCTAGATATTCCACTCCGTACCCAATTTTTTAGTCAAAATGATTTAATAAGTATTTCCACCTTTCTCAAAAATATTGAGAGTTTGGGTTTTAAAACTAAAGCTGTAACAAAAAAAGACGATGAATATTCTGCAACTCTTAGTGCTGGGGCAGAATTGAGATGGAGAATAAACCAAAATCTTGAAAAACTTTTCGCTGACCTTAACTCGTTTATGAATGAATCTAAATTGAAAATATCTGATTTAGAACGGTTGCTATATTTAGACCTCCGTTTTGACAACAAAATCTTTTATAAGTTTGTGGGGGAATAATTAAGTCACCGCCCCCCTTCTCCTCCCTCGCAAGGCGGGGGAGGAAAAAGACAAAGCGCTTCGGCGCTTCACATACATGGCGATTCTTCGGAGTCGCCTTTTTCATTTTCTTAAATAACTGCTAGAGTTCGAGTTATGAGTTTCTGGAACAATCTCAAAAAGCCGATTTTTGTTTTGGCTCCAATGGCTGATGTGACGGATGTGGCCTTTAGAAGAATTATAAACAAATACGGCAAGCCAGATGTTTTTTGGACTGAATTTGTTTCGGCCGATGGTCTAGCCTTGGCACCAGAAGAAGGGAGGAAAAAACTTTTGAAAGATTTGGAATTTTCAGAAGGTGAGCATCCGATAGTGGCCCAGTTTTTTACTTCGAGTCCAGAGAATATGAAAAAAGCGGCAGAGCTCGCGGTAGAACTTGGCTTCGATGGAGTGGACATAAATATGGGTTGTCCTGACAAAAGTATAGAGAAGCAGAAAGCTGGTGCCGCCCTGATGAAGAATCCAAAACTAGCTCGAGAATTAATTAGATCAGCTAAAGAAGGGGCCCCTAATCTACCTGTGTCAGTAAAAACACGTTTGGGATTTAATAAAGATGAGCTTGATTTATGGTTACCAGAAGTTCTGGCCGAAAATCCTGCAGTAGTCACAATCCATGCTCGTACAAGAAAAGAAATGTCCAAAGTTCCTGCAAGGTGGGAGCGAGTGAAGAGGGCAGTAGAAATCGGAGATGAATTAAAATCCGAAACTCTTATTTTTGGAAATGGAGATGCCGAAGGTATTGACGACGCCAGGAGGAAATATCTAGAAACTGGTTGCGATGGAGTGATGCTCGGCAAAGCAATCTTTGGCAACCCGTGGCTTTTTTCTGAACACATTCCGACTATTTCAGAAAAATTAAAAGTCTGCATTGAACACACAAAATTATTTGAAGAGCTCTTGGGCGGATATAAAAATTTTGCAGTCATGAAGAAGCACTACAAAGCGTACGTGAACGGGTTTAGCGGGGCGGGGGAATTGAGAGCTAAACTAATGGAAGCAGAAAATGCCCAAGACGTAGAAAAGGCTCTACACAGCCATATAAATTTGACATAAGAAAGAAAATGTTTTCTAGCTTGACATTGGGCTAGTAGTATGATAGGGTTAAATAGTCTCGGTCGAGGGGTCAAGAACTCCTCTGGAACCGAGTGGTCTTTCCATCAGTGTGAAAGTGAGGTCTGAATGAAACCCCAGGCCAACCCAGTGAAAACCATTTCGAACCTGAACGGCAGCACCGGCTCGGCCGCCGGCCAGCGCCTGGCGCTCTAGCGAGCGCAGGGCGCGGTAGGACTCGCCCTTCAAGACGAAGTCGGGCGAGGTAGTGCGACGGAGCACGCAGTTCGCGAGCGTCCAGAAATGGTCACCGAGGTGCCCTACAGCATGTGGCCCCCCGAATCCTGAAGAGTCGCTCGATGTGCACGTCGCTTGGCCCACACGGCTGGTGTCGAAAGCTTAGCCCCATATCTCGCGGTACCTAGTGTCCGCAGATGCGCTTCGCGATACCGCTCCACATCCAGGAAACTACGGAGTCGGTTCCTTTCGTTAAGGAGAGGACCGAACCAGAACTTCCGGGCATGGAGTACAGACACCAGCTGTGTGTTGCCACGGTACCACAGTCAATGGCAGTTGACACCTAACTCTGGTTGCCGGGGCAGACATTGCGATCTGCCTCGGCCTCCAGACAAACGTTGTAAGTTTCACTATTCCAGTCTCAAAGACGGAATAACAGACGGACCCATTGGGTACCGTCTTTCTTTTTATACTAATCTCAGCCACATTTTTAATATGTAATT
>JBBUBA010000018.1:0-12973 GCA_038058485.1 Patescibacteria group bacterium
ATTGGAGGTAAAGCTTCAGGACCTGAACCTCTTCAATCCCTCTTGAATTTTGCCAGAGAAAGGATTGGCCGAAGACAAGGTAGAAGACTTAGATCGATAGATGCCCATGATATCATCTGCAAAATTGGTGAGTGTGTAGTATCTGGTGGAGTTCGTCGTACAGCCATGATTAGCCTTTCAGACCTTGATGATGCGGAACTTCGTGATGCCAAAAAAGGGCAGTTTTTCCTCACAGAACCTTACCGCTCGGTGGCAAACAATTCGGCTGTTTACGAGACCAAGCCTTCAAATACAGAACTCATGGAAGAGTGGGTGGCTTTAATGAAGAGTGGCTCGGGGGAACGCGGAATCTTTAACCGCGCTTCGCTTGGAGTCACACTGCCTAAGCGTCGTGCTGCCTATTTCAGCAAAGTTGGATTTCTGGACCAAGATGGAGCAGTTCATGGACCGATAGGCACTAACCCTTGTGGAGAAATTATTTTGCAATCAAAACAGTTTTGTAATCTTTCAGAAATTATCGCTAGAGCCAACGACACTCACGAAAATTTGATGCGCAAAGCCCGACTTGCATCACTTCTTGGCACCTATCAATCGACTCTTGTTAACTTCCGCTACATTTCGAAGGATTGGACAAAACACTGTCGTGAGGAACATCTCTTGGGAGTGTCAGTAACAGGACAGTGGGATTCTGAAGTCGTGCGTCAACCAAAAGTTATGCAGGACATGCGAGACATTGCCGTTAAGGCCAATGCCGTATATGCAAAACGCTTTGGCATAAAACCTTCTAATTCGGTAACGGCAGTCAAACCGTCTGGTACTGTTTCGCAAACCTTCAATTGTTCTTCCGGCATCCATCCTCGCCACTCAAAGTATTACATCAGACGTATTAGAATTTCTGTAACCGATTCTCTTTTTAAGATGCTCAAGGATCAAGGTGTCCCCTACTATCCTGAAGTGGGCCAAGCAGAGGAAACGGCCAACACTTTCGTGCTTGAGTTTCCGGTAAAGTCTCCGGAGAGTTCGAAGTTCAAAGACGATTTCTCTGCTCTCGAGCAATTAGAGTACTGGAAGATGGTGAAGCTTAATTACACAGAGCATAATCCATCAGCCACTATTTCAGTCGGTGAGAACGAGTGGATAGGTGTGGTGGATTGGATACAGAAAAATTGGGAAATAATTGGTGGGCTTTCTTTCCTGCCTCGCTTTGACCACATCTATAGGCTTGCTCCATATGAAGCTATAGACGAGAAGAGGTACAACGAGATGAAGGCGGTCTTTCCAAACTTAGATTATTCCAAACTTGTGACTTATGAGCATGTAGATGGAACAGAACAAAAGAAAGAAATGGCCTGCGTGGGAGGTCTCTGTGATATAGACATGGTTACTCCAGAAACAGAAGTGAAAGTAGCCAGATAAAGAGTTTCTCAAAAGAAAAAGCCGTCATGAATTAGACGGCAGTTGAAGCGGAAGATCCTGATTGCTTCTCCTCAAGAAGTTCGTGGATGATGTGCTCATCCGAATCAATCGGAGGAGCTTCGAAGAACGAATCGCTGAGATCATCATCCAGATCATCGGCAAGAGTTTGAGCTCGCCTGCCGTTGATCTCTCCCATACGACGCTGGAGCTCTCCAATGGGGAGCTTTGGGAGCTCTTTCTTGCGCGTACGGTAGCGCTTCTGTCTCTCGGCACCGAAGTACGCAAAATCGCATCGATCTCGGAGATATCTGGAAACCTCTTCCGAACGAGCGACAACCTTGTCGATCTCCTCATCGGTCAGGCGACGAGCCTCGAGGCACAACAGAGCCAGCTGACGGATTACTTCTTGCTCCTCTTGGTAGCCCACAGACCCCTCCTGTTTGAGTGTACCCCACTTCCAAAATGGACACTACTAATAATCTAACTAAAAGTCAAATGCTGGGCGGATAGTCAAAATGTGAATAGTTTTTTAATAATGCCTAACAACAGTTTCATATTCATGCAGAAACAAAGTTTCTAAGTTTGGTTCTATCTCTGATAATGGATTACCCATATCATCTGTATAATGGACAATGATTTTAAACGGTAAAATTTTGAGTCCTTCGCTGATTTCTTTTGTTTTTTTACTGTAAAAAAATCGTCCCAATACATTAACACCAGCGGAATCACCGGCTATTATTTTATCTTTAAATATCTCCCTTAGATTTTTAAACTTTTTCAAACTCTCTATAAGATTTACAGTGCGACCTCCGCTCAGAAATATGACATCTGCCCACGCACAACCTCCCAGAAAATTTTCTTCGGAAGCCATTTTGAATTCTAAATTTTTTAAACCTTTATTATTGTTGAACTGTCTTTTGCACTGCTTAATCCTAAGCTGTAGGTATTCTTTCAGTTCCGCAAAATAAACCAAAAGTATTTTTACGTTTCTTGGAGTATCTTTAAGTATTTCTTGAAAAAATCCATCTTGGATGAATTCTTTTTCCTTATTAAAACCTCTGTGTAAAACAAACTTAGTTTTCATCTTTTGGGATTTTTTCTATCTATTTTCTTCTTGATACAATACGGTTTTCAATTTTCATCTTGTTCCATTTACCTGGAAGTCGTGTTTCAATTGAAGAGTTTGTTGGAAAGACAAAATTATATTTGCCAAAAAGTTTCTTGTAATCCATAAGTGGTCTGCAATAGTTCCTTATAGGTCGTTCAGGCATTACAAAAGTGGTATTGTGTTGAGAGTGAACCACACCCAGTATTATCAGGCCATTTCTTTTTGTGATTCTGTTCATTTCTTTGATCACAGGTTCATGCTGGTTGAAACTACAACAAGTCAGCAAGCAGTCACAAATTATGATATCAAAATAATTATCTAAAAAAGGTGTTTTTTGCGCAGGTGATATGATTGGCAAACAATCAACATCGTGTTTTACACTTTCTAACAGAGCATCGGATAACAAATCTAGAACGGCCAGATTGACAATTAAATGTTTATTAAAGCTTTTTAAAAAAGCTGTCGTATCTCTGGGATTGGCCCAGTGTGAGCAGCCCATGATCAAGCAGTTTAATTTCTTTCGGCTTCCCAAATAGACCGATAGAGTTTTTTTGTTAGTTTTATTTTTCTCTATATCTTTTAAAAATCCCACTAGTGCCCTGGATCTATGTGTTCTATAAAAATCAAAGAATTTTTTTCTACCCTTATCTGTCATCGTGTCTGGCCCGATGTGCATATATTATTCTAATAAAAATACGCCGTTAATATAGTCAAAGAATACCATGAATTGGTAGTTAGGGAAGAATATAGACACAACACATGCCGGTTTGCAACGTTTTTGGCGTTGCAAACCGGCATGATAATGAACAGAAGGGTCAAATGACCATACCCTCGCTACCACTGAAAACTCGGTCAACGGCTAGAGCTCTGACATCCACCCTGCCAACTACAGGTAGTTCAATAGTGTCCAGACTACACCCTGCCGTGACGAGATGCACCACGGCAGCTGCGGTGAAGGGTGCATGCATGAGGCCGTGTCCACTAAATCCTGCTGCGTGCAGCAGGTTGGGTGTCCAAGGATCCCACCCGATTAGCGGATTGCGATCAGGTGTATCCTCATAAAACCCCGTGGTGGCGGTAATGATCTTCCCCATCTTCTCTGCATCGGGTAGGTATGTGGTGATCTCCTTACGGAGAGCAACCCCATAATCCCCATCGCCGATATTGGAGAACCCTGGCTCAATCACATCCTGGTTGTCGAATGTTGGACGGACAGGTCTGGTCGGCTGTAGCCACCCCATCATCATCAGCTTACTACCCCTGGCACTCTCCGGGCGGAAATAGCAACCGCGAGGAGTGATTATCATCGGCAAGCGGTTGAAGTCGTTTTGCTCCATGTAATCGCCACCACCATCCTTAAAACCTTCAAGGAAGTACAGGTAGCGTCGCCGGGCCTTGACATCGATGGGGTAACCCCCGAAAAGGTGAGAGATGTGTGGAGCCCAGACACCGCAAGCGTTCACAAAGACTTCGCCTCCAAACTCCCTGCCATCCTTCGCCTTAACTGCAATTGGTCGGTCATCGTCAAAAACCACACTCACAACCTCGGCGTTCTGGATGGTTTCCGCGCCGAGCTTTTTCGCAGCTTCGACTGCACCACTGTAGACGACCGATGGTTCAAGAAAGCCGTCCTTCGGACACCACGTTGCTCCCTGTATACCTGTGGACTCGAGATAAGGAAAGCGATCCTCGAGTTCTTTCCGACCAAGAAGCTCAACTTCTGAGAGCCCCGCTTCGCGCTGGATCTCTACGATCCTGCGGATTTCTTCCATGTTCGCACTCCAGTCTCGTAGAAACAGATAACCGTTCTGCGTAATGGGCGAATGGTCACCACCCACGATACTGGTCCATTGCGTATAATACTGCTCACAATAAACCATTCCACGGATTGTACTGGGGTTTTCAAACTGCGCGCGAATGCACGCAGCTGAGCGCGAGCTAGAACCGTTGCCCCAGTTACGTGCCTCAAGTAAAGTGACCCGATGACCAGCCCGTCGCAACTCGAAAGCTGAGAGAGCCCCCGTAACACCACCGCCTATCACGACAAGGCTTTTGGGTTCCCCGCAAGACAACTGAGAAATAATGAGTCTGTCCATGACTGACTCCTTTATAGTGAGAGGTACTCGCTACCGGGCAAGGTAAGAGCATCGAACTTCTAGCTCATTTTGATGTACATTCTACATTGTGTATTACCACAAACTTTCGGCACTTACAAGGTTGAGCTTTTTGGGAAGAAAATTTAGCTGAAGATTTGGTACGAAGTTGGAACATTGCTAAGGTAACTTATTGAGCCAATCTGCAAGATCGCTGTCGGGACGAAAAATAATAATCTCCTCACTCTCCCGTGGAATCTCAAGCTCTTCAAGTCCCCAATTTATAATATGTTCAGGAACGTGGTGGTGCTCTTTAGTTTCCATATTTTTGGCTTGTCTTTCCTTTTGGACATTGCGAGGGGTGTCTAAATATACAATCACTGGTTCAGCTCCGGATTCTTTTGCTAAGCCTCTTAAAGATTCTCTATCTGAATATTTCAAACTAATATCATCAAAGACAACTGAATCACCTTTTGTTAAGGCGTCCCTGACAACTCCTTTGGATAATTGTAGTACCATGTCCCAATCCTCATCGCTGTCATGATCTAAACCTAATTCTTTTTCCCTCTCAAACCAAAGCATATCTTGGCTTACGAGTGTAGCGTGTTTATGTTCAGCAATCTTCTTTGAAAGAGTAGTTTTGCCAGAGAAAGCTACTCCACACATGATGTACAGTCTCTTCATTGTTCAATAATATCATTAGCTGATGATTTGGTATCAAAGATCTCGTTCGAGCCTGAGGCTCTCAGAGCTGATGGCCTAAACACAGTGAAGGACGGAGTTGGAACCTCCATTAGATGTCTAAGCGACCCATAGTTTATCACTATAAGGATCAACAATCATTTTGTTCCTTAATACTTCAAAATGTAAATGGGCTGCTGTTCCTCCAATCTTACCATTTTCGAAATTACCGCTTTCTGCAATAAGTTGTCCACTTTCTACATGACAGGATTTATTAAAATCATTACCAATTGATGCTTCTAGGTTGTCTACTAACTTAGAGCAATGTCTAAACCAAGTGATAAAACCATTTTTGTGTTTAATATAGAAAGAATGATCTTTATCCCAATGAGCATTGTAGATTGAGTCAGTTCCTTGAGTTGCTTTAAATAATTCACCATCAGATGGGGCCAACACACCAGTTCCTGATTGGTATGGGAAGTCGTATCCAGCATGACCATCGTATTGTAGGTTTTGTTTGCCACCATCTGATAAAACTCCTACGTAGTTAATCTCCTTATTCGGAAAAAAATCCCCTGAATCTATCTTTGGATAACCACATGGTTCTTGGGGACACTGATTACCCATACCGGTCTCTCCATTAAAGGCTTTTACTTTCTGATCTTTTGCCCCTTTACCCCATCCATTTGTGCTATTTGGGTCGATTGCAGTTCCTGAATGATCAATAACCGCACTAATCTTCACTGTGCGAGAAGTTAGAGGTTGCCCATATATATCATATTCTTTGATTGGGCATACCAAGAAACCGCTACTGGGGATGACTTCTTTAGAGATGGTCACCACTGGTTCAGCCTTTTGATTAACAAGACTCACTGGCGTATTTTGAAAATCACCACGCCCATTTTTTAATGAAGAGAGAATGCTGAGTATCGCCTGTATTATTTTTTGCATGAATTTTTGCGATTAGAAGAATACAATTTTTACGATCTAAATGAAAGTTGATTTCGCATTTCTCTTTCTAGTGTTTGACCAAAGTCCTTAATAATTGCCTGCTGGTTTACGGGTAGAAATGTTCCTAGCTCGCCCTGGAAATCAATCTGCTTTGATCCATCAATAACCTCTTCTTGAATCTCAGCGAGACGCATTTTTTGATCTACTGACAACATTCCCTTACGCATCATAAAATACAGATCATAGTAATCGCGAGGTTTTTTTCGCTCACGTAATGCTCCGAATATCTTTTCCTCAACAAGTCTGTCCTGTGGCAAGTGGTATAACGTATATGTCGGAACGAAGTTATTCGTGATACTGTCAACTTCAGCTTGGACTTTTTCTCTATTTCGAGATGATATATTAATTTCGATGTTTATTGGAGGATAGCCATCAGTAGTAAGCTCTGCAAGACCAACGTATCCTCCTGATGTTGAATGTGATTTGTCACTAATCTTTATATGAATACCATTGCCCTCCATTTTTGCGAGAACGCTAATGAATAAATTTTCTACGAACAACTTCATTTCATTGTGAGCCACACCAAACAATGAGAAATCCAAATCTTCTGAAAAACGTGGGGAATTATAAACAATGCGAAGAGCGGTACCGCCTTTGAAAAGTAATCTGTTTGACTCTGGAAGTTGATATAATTCTGTAAGAAATAAATGTTGTGCGTATTCACGTACTATATTTGGAAACACACTTGTTTGCTCTTGGAGCGCAGTACGGTTGAGTATTTCTGGTTCAATCATTTTAAGGTTGTTTTAAGTATACCAATAAGGTTCCTATTTCCAAAAAGTTTTGCGTACTTAAGAGCTTTGGTTAGATTTATTTTTTCTTTACTGAAGCGACTTATGGGTTTTTTACCAAAAAGCACTCGATAATACAGAGTATCAACAAATGCCTTTTCTGCATCTGCAATTTGAAATGTAAAACCTCGTTGTTTTTCAACAACGTAACCAGTGAAAGCACTCTTTTTAATACGACGATATGAGTAGATTTTGCCCAGACTTTTAAATTTACGCGTTGATTTCGTTGTTACCGAAGTAATTTCATATACTGTTTCGGGAATAATTCCATGATAAGAAAGTGCAAACTCCCGTGATATGTATGATTGTCCACAAAGTTTATTAGCAAGATACACCTCTGGTGGCATGGAATCTGGAAATGCATATAAACCACGTTTAACTCGAACAATGAAACCTTGTTTACTGTAACGATAAAGTAGGAAAGTGGCCGAAATCTTGGATACTCCAAATAGAGCCTGGATATTGAGAGCTGAGAATAAACTGATTTTTTTAGCCTTAACCTTAGAGCTGAAATCCGTGCGATTCACCAATTTAGCCATATTGCTAATTTACCAGAACCACGAAAAATAGCAAGTTTACTGTGGATAACCACTTTTATCCAAATAGTCAAGTGATGCGGGTATTGTGACTTGAAATTGGAACCACTATATCACCCTCGCAAGAGTGATAATTATGAATATTCCTACAGTATTAAGCACTAAAGAGAGAAGCAGAAACTGCCAGTTCTTAAGCTTAGAGATTCCTAACAAAGTTATCCCTACTTCGTCTGGAAATGGTGAGGCAATTATTATAGCCCCGAATACTGGAGCCAGCCATGCAAAATATGGCGTGGCCAAAAGATGGGATAATCTGAGACCTCCTAATCTTTTAATAACTGGTGTTATTTCCTCAAAGACGCGATCCTTCAGAAAACGGAAAATAAGATAATCTCCAAGTACACTCCCCATTCCTGCGAACACGGCAACCTCAAGAGGCGTGAGTTCCTTTGCTAAATAGAAAAGAACAACTGTCGCAGGAGCAACTGTAAATGTAGAAACGAAAAATATACCAACAAGAAAAGCACCAAAATAACCAAGACTGCCAATGTCAGTAATAGTATTTTTTATTAGGGGAGTATCAGCAAGGTAAAAGAAAATTATCAAACTAATGACTAGCAGGAAAGTATTCTTAAATTTCCAGTGTTTGTACATCCCTATCAACTGATCCATGAGAATGATTATCTCATGAAATACCGAGCTGCCGATCAGGGACTCGAACCCCAATTAACCGCTTCAGAGGCGGTCGTCCTACCATTAGACGAATCGGCAATTACCGCGTAACAATAGCGAAAAAATCACTTATTTTCAATGTCGATTTG
This sequence comes from Patescibacteria group bacterium, assembly GCA_038058485.1. Lineage (GTDB taxonomy): Bacteria > Patescibacteriota > Minisyncoccia > Phycocordibacterales > Zambryskibacteraceae > JAIFWN01. The sequence goes on from JBBUBA010000018.1 coordinate 8,458, forward strand.
ACACAACTATTTTAATGTATTATTGTCTAATTAGAATCGAACTTTAGCCAAGGAGTCAGCATGATTACGAAGATGCCATTCCTCACCGGTGCAGAGAACAGAGCGAGCTTCTTCAAGCGAGTCTCGATCTATTACCCAACCCTCGACCCTCGCTACAAGTTGATTGAGAAGGCGTACAATGACGCCAAGGATGCATTTCGTGGAATCCTTCGGGATGATGGGGAAACACGCTACTTCGAACACATTCGTGCAGTCGCCCTCATTCTTCTCGACTACTTGAGGACACGTGACTTCGAGATCATCATCGCGGCACTACTTCACGATATCGTCGAGGACAAGGACGAGTGGACTATCGAGAGAGTGAAGAATGAGTACGGAGAGCGAGTTGCTCTGCTCGTCGAGTACTTGTCAAAACCCTCTAAGGAGGAATACCCGAATCCCCGAGAGAGGGAAAGTATTTACCACTCCCGTTTCGAATCTGCCCCACGCGAGTTCTTCCTCATCAAGCTCGCCGACCGCTTTCACAACATGTCTACCTTGTGGACATGCACAGAGGAAAAACGTAAGCGTAAAGTTGAGGAAACTAGGCGCTACTACATGCCACAAGCCGAAAAACATCTAATCCTCTTGCACGAACTCGAGGAAGTTCTCCAAACACAGGAGAAGTGAATCGTGAACCGCTCGCTTACACAGGAGCGGTTTTTTAATTAAAAAGACTGCACTAGTTTCAGCGCAGTCTGGGGTTATTCATCAACTCACAGAGCAAGAGCGAGTCTGACCATGTCGGCAAGCGAGCTCTGCCGATCCTTGGGGCTAATCTGTGTCTTGTGAGGAAGGCAGTCACTCACCGTGAGGATGCTGAGAGCCTTGACTCCGTACTGAGCGGCGATGGTGTAGAGCTCGGCGCTCTCCATCTCGACAGCCAGCACTCCGTACTTTGCCCAGACCTTCCACTCGTCCGGATCTTCTTCGTTATAGAACTTGTCCGCGGCGAGGATGTTGCCGACCCTAACGGGCAGATCAAGCTCCAGAGCCATTTCGAAAGCTTTGTAGAGAAGATCCCAGCTTGCCAGAGGTGCGAAGTCCATCCCCTTGAACCGTCTCCGGTTCAGATTCGATTCGGAGCACGAGCCCTGGGCGAGGATGACCTCACGGAGCTTGATATCCGGTTGCAGAGCTCCGCAGGTGCCAACACGAACGATCTCCTTCACCCCGAAGTCACGAATGAGCTCGGTAGCATAGATGGCGAGCGAGGGCATGCCCATGCCACTACCTTGGACCGACACTCGCTGTCCCCCCGAAGTAAGTCCAGTAAAACCGAGCATGTTACGGCTGTCATTGTAGCGCCTCACGTCAGTGAGGAATGTCTGGGCAATGTACTCTGCCCGAAGCGGATCACCGGGAAAGAGGACTCTCTCCGCGATGTCTCCGGATTTTGCTGCAATGTGAATGCTCACTCTACCTCCCTTGGTTGGTGGATGTTCCTCGGCTAAAGTAGCACTAATACCCAATCCGAGTCAACTTGCCTGACCTCAAGTAGCTTTTATTTTAATTTACAGTCAGTGTACCAACCATGCCTTGTGCACGATGTGTACCGACAGAACAGTAGTACTCAAAAGTACCGACTCTGTCAGCCACAAAGGTGATAACTTCGCTCTCTCCAGCTTTTATTTGTTTCGTCCTCGCATTAAACTCATCTATCACAAAATCGTGGAAGCCTACTTTATTTGTGAAAGTGATCTTAACCGTATCACCCTTGTTTACTACCATGGTCTTAGGAGCGAAAGCAAAACTTGAACCTTCAACTGTAAACTCTTTTACACTCGGAACAACTGCATTTGTTTCAGTCGTTATTGGAGAAACACCTGATCCTACTGTTTTGAGAAGTTCTTCCCCACTTTTGTTATCCTTCAAAAGCAACCATCCTCCTCCAATAACAACTACTATTGCTATAACTGAAATTAATTTACTCATTTTTATAAAATTATTATCTGATTATTATATACCCTTAGACCCGCAGATACCTACGGATAGCCCAGAGAGAGGATATCGCTCCAATTATCACTCCAGAAAGAAGGAGGATAGCAAATATTTGCAGAAAGTTATGAGTATAGTAGCTAAAGAGGTTCAACCCGATAAAGAAATTCTGGGTAGCCTTCCCTATCCAATATGTGATAGGCAGAAAAAGTACAAGGGCGGTGACGGTAGCCATTAACCCGTAGATGATGCCGACGGTAACAAACGGTCCTTGGATGTAGGCATTTGAGGCCCCAACGAGCCTCATAACACTTATTTCTTCTCGGGCTATATATATGGTTAGGCGCACGGTATTGAAAGCTATAAGTATCGAGAGGAGGATGAAGGCTACCGCGATAGCAAACCCTAGTTTGTTGGAGCTGTCTATGATTCCAGAGAGTTTATCTATAGCAACTTTGTTTTGGTAAAAATTTACATGATCAATGATGGTTACTCCAGAACTTGAGAGAGTGTTATTTCCTTCAAGGAAAGTGGCGATGCTTTGATACTCTGATGGATCCTTGGCTTTGATGTCGAGGGCTGCCCCGAGCGGATTTTCATTAAGTTCATTTAGAGCCGTCAGGATTGATTGATCATTAGCGTGTCTTTGTTTGAAGATTTCTAGGGCAGCTTCTCGAGTGGTGTAAGTGACAAGAGAGACCTCGTTTAAGCTCTCAAGCGAGTGTCTGACTACCAGTATGTCGGATTCAGAAGCCGTGGGAACAAATGTCACCGTAATGTCAACTTTGTCCCGAAGAGTATCAAGAGCTGTGGTCAGTACAGCACTCGAGAAGAAAATAAATCCAATCACTAAAAGAGTAACGGTCATCATCAAAACAGAAGCCAGAGAAACGGTACCGTTTCTCCAGAAGTTCATGAATCCAGTTTTTGTTATTCTTTTGAAATTTATCCAGAACATCTTGTTTCTATTACATCATTCTACTCTATTTATTTAGGTGAAGTATTTGCCCTCCTTGTCATCTCTTATAATTCTCCCCTTCTCCATAGCAACCACCCGCTTGCCAAGTGAGTCGATGATGCCTTTATTGTGGGTAGTCAAAATAACGGTAGTGCCATAGTCATTAATCTTCTTCAAAATTTGCACAATATCGTAAGTGTTCATTGGATCAAGATTCCCTGTTGGCTCATCGGCTATGAGTACATCAGGTTGGTTGACTAGGGCTCTGGCAATTGCCACTCTTTGCTTCTCCCCTCCAGAGAGCTCGTGAGGAAAATTCCAAATTTTACTTGTGAGATCTACTAACTCCAAGACATGAGGAACATCTTGCTCTATCTCTTCGTCAAGCTTGCCAGAGGCCTCCATGGTGAAGGCAATATTCTCATACACGGTCTTGTTTGATATAAGACGAAAATCCTGGAAAACCATACCGATCTTCCTCCGAAGCTCGTTCATCTGTTTTTTATTTAGCTCATTAACGTCAGAAGATTCGTAAAAAACCTTTCCTTCCGAAGGTTTCTCCTCAGCCATAAGCATTTTAAGAAGAGTGGTCTTGCCAGCACCAGACTGGCCAACAATAGAGACGAACTCCTTAGGTTCGATGGAAAGCGTCACATTTTGAAGAGCCACCGAACTGTCCGGGTAGACTTTCGTCACTCGGTCAAAAAAAATCATATACACCTATTTTAGCATAGCCATAATTCTCTTTCATTGAAAAACCCAGGAGACTTGCGTGTCCTGGGTATGTCTACGTAGCACATCTTTCACCGAAGTTGGGATGCACGAAGATGTGGAAGGTTGGCTGTCTCATCTCTTCTGTCGCCTCAATCCATCCACATCTCTCGAGGAGAACAAGATGCTGACGGAACCAACTGATCTCTCTCGCTGTCATTCCCCGCTTGGTGATGTCAAGCGTCGAACCAGTAAGATGAGGTGACCTGTTGGTAGAGGTATTTCCACGAACTGCGTTGACATTCCCCCTTCGCAGTTGATTCTGCCGAACATGGTCTCGAACGAGTGACGTGACCACGAGCGATCGTCCAGGAGAGAACTCTCGAAAATGCTCCCCCTCGCGTACGAGAAATCTCTTAACCCATGGCCTTGCGACCTTCATGAGTTCGCGATTGGGATAACCACTACCAAGACGCGAATCGAGTCTGAAGCCGTGCCCATAGTCCGGTATGCGAATGAGAAAGCCATGAGCTATCATCCGCTTGATCATGGCCGAGTCCTTCATACGAGACAGATTGAAGCTGTCTGCCACAACGTTCTGCTCTCTTAAGGCTCGCGCGCTGCCACGCAGTTCTCTCGGCCGTTGAGCCTCAAGATTACCTCCCAGCAAAAGGAGGCCAAGGAAAATTACTCTCATCTCCGCCTCCATAAGTGAATGTTCAGAGCTCTATATATTATATCACGAGCTGTAAGATAAATCAAGCGTTATAGCCCCTTCTCTGCTTCTATAAACTCGTGAAGATCACCATTCAAAACTTTTTCTACTTGAGATGTTTCTACTTCTGTCCTGTGATCCTTGACCATCTTATA
>JBBUBA010000019.1:0-31909 GCA_038058485.1 Patescibacteria group bacterium
AACTCCTAGGGAAAAAATTAGACAGTGTCTGATATGATGTTGCAGAGTTCAAAAATTTACCTAGCTTTAGGGCTTCCAAAGTTGTTCAGAAAGGCCTAGTTCTATGAGTTTTTTGAATTCAAATGGATCTATTGACGTGGGCTTTATATTTTGTGGATTTGGTCCTCCATTTAAAAGAGAATTAGTGGCTGGGTCGTAATACCATTCAGGAATTTCTGACAAAGTGCCGGTTTTAGAAAATTTTTCTGGATCGTCTGGAAGGGTGAGGCCTTTTGCTTCTGCCTCTTGTATTCGAATTAGTACAACTAATGAACGCAGATCAGGTTTGGTTATCGGCTTTGTCAAAATATTTATATGTCCACTTGAAAGTCTCAAGGCGACAACATCATATCCCCCACCCCCCTTAGAACGAAGAAATCCGGCCATACTTGCATTGTCTGTTTCGATAAAAATCCCTCTAATAATTTTTTCCCTTTGTTTCACTTCGAAAGAATGGGCTTTGCCGTTTTTTAATTTTTCCTCAAGCTCTTTAGGCATTTCAAATGCTCTTTTATTTTCCTCAACGTAAAAAGCTTCGAGTATCGGTAAAATTAATTCAACAACTTTTTCTGGTTTATCAACATACATCTTGTTGAGAGACCCGATAAGACCAGACAGCCCAAAAGCTCTATCTAATGGGTCGTTAGAAATGATTCCCTTGCCATAAAAATCATCTCTTTCTGCGAACTGTAGGAGTTTGGTTAAGGCTGGATTATTTTTAACACCAAGATATTCTGAAACGAGATTTGAAGCGGTGGTTTGAAATGGTTTTGAATGATGATCAAACATACCCTGACCAATATCAATGGGCAGAATCCCCTTGCTCATTAAACTCTCCTCTGTCTCTCCCTCCGATAATCTCGGCATAACTTCATAGTGAGCCTCGGCAATACCAGAAAATTTTTCGCCTCCGAACTGCTTTAGAACAAAAATAGCAATAATTGTGTCCGGTTGGGAGCGGGTCGGAAGGGCAATAGTTTTAATCTTCCTAGATTTATTAGTATCAGGGAAAACTGCGGTTGGGTGCAATTTTTTAAAATCCTCTGCTGAACTTATACCAATACCGGCTCCCATATTTTCTTTTACTGTACTTTTAGAATATAGGGTTATGTGTGCAGGAGGTACGTCCAAATGCATATTTAGTTTAGTGCAAGCAATATCTATAAACTTAGCTAGACCATCAAGTTTAATCATGAGAATGTAAGACTCTCGCTCTTCTTCTCCACCATCCTTTGGATTATATTTCTTTCTAATTTTGTATACCTCTGTCAAAAAACTAATATTCCATTTTGTTTCATTCGCCAACTTTTCTATGCTGTTTAAAACTTCATCTGTTTCATTTTTATATAATTCTGAGAGCTTCTTAATTATTTTTTGACCAAGACCAAATCCGAAAACAGTTATATGAAATTCATCTTTTTTAATTAGCCCTTGTTCTTTGGCGTTCTTCTCAACAAATTTAGGGATTTCAGTATCCTTCACTGAAAGAGAGAGGAGGAGTGTGCCCTTTTGTTTATCAAAAATAATTTCTTTGGGATGAACAGACATTTGTAAAAACTATACCATATGAAAACCCCACGAATACCTTGTGGGGTTTTCGTGGGGGGGTTGTGCGACGGTTAAGCCGCCACCTCGAGCTCGAGCTCCGACATGAGCTCGTCGGTGAGGAGGTTGAGCACCGACATCTCCATCTTGCTGTGTTCCAGCGCCGCCGCCGTCTCGACTTCCTTGAGGAGGCTCTGCATGTAGTTCACCACCTCGACGTAGGCCTCGGCGATGTCCATGAATGGCGCTTCCTCGTTGGCCGCGGTCTTGCGGAAGGTTTCCTGGAGGTCGGCTATCGTGCCGAACTCGCGCTCGAGCACGGTTTCGTCGATCTCGCGGATCCGACGAGCGATGTCGTCGAAGCGCCCGGGGGCGCCGTTCACGATCTTGGTGAAGACTTCCTCCAGCTGCTTCTCGACCTGGCGGGCGAGCCGTGCGGTGTTCTGGACCGCTTCGAAAGTCGGCTTCCTGTCGCTCTTGATAGCGACGATGTGCCCCTTCACGAAGCTGACTAGACGGTCGTAGGCCTGCCGGACTCGACTGAAGATCGTGATGCCGGGGACCATGCTGAGTGCCTCGAAGATTTCCTTGGCATTCAGCGTGTACTCGGTCATCTTCTTCGCCTCGTCGACGAGGGGACTCTTGAAATCCTTCGCGGTGGCCATACAACCCTCCTGGGTTTGAAGATAGGTTTACTACACGGATGAAAGGTGCTGCGTTTACTGTCATCCATCCTAGCACACTCGAGTATATTTGTCAAGGACTTTTTATAATCAAATTGAAGTACTAAAAAGAGCCCTAATCCGCCAGCTGGTGGAGAGCTCTTTTTAGTCCCGCCGAGGCGGGATCTAGGTATTATCTAGCTTAATACCAAGATTAATTCTTACCACTCATGTCTCCGCGAAGTCGCTCGATAAAGCGAGCAGCTGCCTCCTGACCACCAAGGCCAAAAGAGAGACCGAGAGCAAGAGAGATTGCAATAACTACTCCAGTGAAGAGTGTCTGACTGAAGGCTGCTGCGATACCAAGTTGCGAAAGTGCAACAAGAATACCAAAGATCCAAACAGCCCACTTAGACATAGCTCCGGCAAAGTGTGCCGAGCGAATTTCCGCTGTACGAGCAGCCGTTACGACTACCCTTTCAGCAATATCCCCAACTACTCCAGAAACCAAGAGCACCAAGGCTGCCACGATTACGCGTGGAAGATAGGCTATAACTACTTGCTGGAGGAAGAGGTTAACCTGGACAAGGCCCAAAACATCGAAGGCTGCTACCAAGAAAACTACGATAACAAACCACTTTACAAGACCACCGATAAACGCGCCCGTGTCGAGGTCGATGCCTCCGCGACGCAAGAATCCTTCGAATCCTGCGCGACGCAGCGCCTCATCTACCTTCAAAGAGCGGAACACCTGCCAAATTGCCCGGCCGAGCAATGCGCCAACAAGCCATCCTAAGATGAGAATGATGATCGCGACGACAAGGTTCGGGACGAAACCGACCATCCCCATCCAGAGATTCTGGAAGGAGAGAGTCAGCACATTTCCCCAGTTGGTTAAATACATAAATCCTTATACAGTACTGTTTACTAATAAATCCCAATAAATGGGTGTACACCTATTATACTCCTGTTTAAAGCCCTACTTTGTCTACAAGTTTTCTGTGTGGATAGTCTAGAATATCGCGGATAAGCTTGTCATATATGCCTAGACGATACTTAAAGTCAGGAGTCTCAAAAGCAGCATAGCGTAGTTCACGGCCTAGTTCGGCCTCAAGAGCGGAGATAGCCCTGACGAGTCTGCTCTCTTTGAGCTTGTCGGCCACGATAAGAAGGTCAACTCTAGCTTCAGGATCTGGGTCATGTTTGAAGACTCCAGAGGTCAAGATGAGTCTCATGTTGCCAGCTTTGGAAAGCCTTTTTACAATTTCTTTTTCTGTAACGGCAGAGGCTTCCATAAGAAAGTGCTCAGTAGCAGAGAGATACTGGTAGTCGCTATTTAATACATACCCACGTGCGCGCTTGTGGACAAGCCCTGCCTTGCATAAAGAGGTTAGTTCTTTGCGAACTATTTTAGGATTAGCTTGGACCTTTTCAGCCACCGTTTTGGCCGTATATATAGATCCCCTATTGAAAACGAAAAGGCGCATAATCTTGACCTTGGCCTCTCCCCCGAATATGTGTGATATAGACTGTGACATGTATGCAGGCGTATTGTATCCCGTTAGAGGACGCCCCCGCAATAGCGGGTGCTTCAGTCACCTTGGGGCGACTTTCCTCTAATGGGATTGTACACCCCTCTTTCTAAAGTGCCAGTAGCTAACTACGAAAGTATTTTACTGCCAATTTTAATAGTTCTGGATCTCTTTCTAAAATTGGAATCGCCTGATCCCATTCGAGTGAGTCGACAATTTTCTTAAATAAAGCAACGACCTTTCTTAGATTATCAGCTTCGACTTCATTAAGTTTTTCTTCTGCGACTAATTCATTAAATTTATCTTTTTCAGTCTTAGCTAGAACTCGCTCCCGATCCTCTTCCAGTGCTTCTTCATGATGGATACCCATTGGTGAGAGTCCTGGCACATCAAGAGACACTCTCCAAGCACTCTTAGCCCTCTTAAAACGACTATCCTCTAAAGCTTTTTGTTCTGGTGTCAATTTTGGTTCTCCTTCGGACATATTTATTGATTAGCTTATGACTCTAGAATACACCCATTCAAAAACCCCGCAATGCGGGATTTTTCAAATTACCACAGTTACCACAGAGGATCCTCCTATGGGGGAACTTTCCTTCCTGCCCCTCGAGCAAAGCTCTCCGGACCTCCAGAAAAGTTACTTGAGAGTAACTTTTCCTCCGGCTTCTTCGATTCTTTTCTTTAGTGTATCTGCATCTTCTTTCTTCATGTCAGCTTTCAACATTGAGGGGGCTGCATCTACCAAGTCCTTAGCTTCCTTGAGTCCAAGAGCTAAAACTTCCTTAACTACCTTGATGACAGCAATTTTGTTTGCGCCACCATCTGTGAGTTCTACAGATGCGGTAGATTTTGCTTCCTCAACTGGGGCACCAACTGCTGGACCTGCGGCTACGGCTGATGCACTAACTCCCCACTTCTCCTCAATAGTTTTAACCAATTCATTCAATTCAAGCACAGTCATTCCTTCGACTTCCTTAATTATGTTTTCTAATTTTGCTGACATATTTTTTAATTATTTTTTCTTTGCCACCTCGCCCAATGCGATTGCGAATCGCTGTATTGGAGAGTTGATGATGTTCACAAACTTTCCACGAAGTACTTCCATCGTAGGGATACTCGCAATTTCTTCCATCTCAATTTTACTCATGTACTTACCTTCGAAAACTCCTCCAAGAATCTTCAATGCTTCTGGGAACTTCTTGGCAAAGTTTTTTATCCCGCGGGCTGGAGCAATCAAATCCTCCCCCCAAGCCATGGCCAGTTCGCCTGTCAATTCTGGTTGATCTCCTTTGAACCCTTCCTCTGCGAGGACTCGCATCGTCAGAGTTTTCTTTGAGACTTGGTAACTGACTCCCTCCTTTTTAAGTTCACGCCTAAGTGAGGTCGTGTCAGAGACTTTTAGCCCGTGGAAGTTCACGAAGACCAAAGATTTTGCATCCTTGATGGCTTTTGATAGCTTCGTAACAATTTCCCCTTTCTTAGCTTTTGATGTCGCCATGAGAAAAAGCTAACTAATAATCAAGGTCTCCGAATAGATTGGAATCTCGATGAGTCTTCTGGCCTAGAAGCTAGTGCCTAGCCCCTAGAACCTGCTCATTGTCTTTGACCTTTGTCGAATACCTTATCAGAAATCCTATTTTTTGCCAACCTTTCAAAGTGTCCAACACCGAGTGTTGACCAATTCAGTGTTGACCAATTCAATAGTCCCCCGACAAGGCCTCCCCTTGTCGTCCCGAGTTTGTTTTATTTTAGAACCCTTGACCGTTTCTGGATTGACGAGATCTGTTTATGAGTTCATCTCTAATTATATCTGCATCTGAGAAAGATAGCCCTGGGAGTCTTCCTTCACCCATAGCGACCCCTCCAACACCAGCTGTATGAATCTGAAGATCTGACAAACCGAGGATCCTTGCAATTACACCTCTGTAAATATCTACGTTCTGGATGCGATCGTAAGGAATAGTTACATACCGCTTCCAAATGATTCCTGACTCTTTTTTAAAACCAATATCAGTAAGTTCGTAACGATAAAAGTGATAAGAGAGTTTGGCTATAACAAAAGCTATGATAAGAATAATAACCACCCCAATTGTGATCCACAAAACAAATGAACCTATCCCCCAATTAGTAATAGCCGAGAGCTCTGAAAAGATTCCACAAAATACACCGAGAATTGCGACCGGAACAACAGAGATAAACTGACTTATAAAGAACAACCAAACTGCCTTCGGATCAAGTTGTTTCATGATATCTGCTAGTTAAACCTACTTCTAAGCGACCAAAGATAGGCGAAGAAAATAACCCCAAAGACAACTTCAGCGATCTGATCAGGTGTTTGAGACCTTATAAGCATGAGAACATTCACCAGCGTAAGAACCCCAAACAAATGGTATGCCCATCTCTTCATTTTTCTTAGTGCCACCAAAGATACAAAAATGAACACGTTCGTGATCAAAGCAATTAGCACAACCAAGGAAATACTTGTTCCGAAAGTTAAAAGTATTATGGGAATGCTAGCCAAGATACTGATCGTCGCCCCGATTAACCCAAGGAGGGTGATTACTCTAAGTGGAAGCGGTGCTTTTATTGGTTGGTCCATTATTTTATTATTTATTAGTACACAAATTCTACCCCCCCCACCAGAATTGCAACTAAACAAAAATCCGCCTTTCGGCGGACTTTTGTTTCCTACTTCTTCCCGACCTTTCTCCTCCTAACGATGTGCTTGTTAGAGTACTTCTTAGCTCGGCGAGACTTCTGACCCTTACCTGTTGGCTTACCGTATATTGATATTGCTCGTCTGCGTCCACGACCTTGTCTACCCTCTCCACCTCCATGTGGGTGGTCTACTGGGTTCATGGCAGTACCACGAACTGTTGGACGCACTCCAAGCCATCTGTTTCTTCCTGCCTTACCAAGATTAATTAAACGATTTTCATCATTAGACACTTCTCCAATAGTGGCCCAAGCCGTTTCCAAAACTTTACGAACTTCTGTTGATGGCAACTTAAGATCCACATATCCTGCATCCTTCGCAGAGACTTCGATATAATTTCCTCCCGAGCGTGCCATCTTAGCTCCTCCGTTTGGCTTAACTTCCACATTGTATACAAATGTTCCAACCGGAATGTTTTTCAAGGGGAGTCTATTGCCAGCAGTGAGCGGAGCAGTTTCGGAAACAATAAACGTATCCCCTACTCTCATGGTTTTAGAAAGTAAAATATATCGTCTTTCTCCATCTTTGTACGAGACAAGTCCAATGAAGCCAGAACGATTTGGATCGTACTCAATAGTTTTAATAGTGAAGGGAACATTCTTTTTTTCAAATTTAAAATCAATTTCTCGAAAACTTCTTTTGTGTCCCCCACCTTTGTGACGAGTAGTAATACGTCCAGTGTTATTGTGACCGTCACCTCGGCGGAACCCCTTAGTCAAAGCCTTGAGCGGTTTGGCTGCGGTAACAAACTCTCGGAAGTTAATCCCAGTCATGTTCCTTCTCGATTTGCTTGTTGGCTTATAGCGCTTCATATCGGTATTTTATTTTAGGCGACATTTATCTTATCTCCTTTTTTCAAATATACATAGGCCTTTTTTCCACCTCCCTTTACTCCCCACTTCCCTCTGGAAAACTTTTGTTTCGAAGGCACGGTGACCATGCGAATCATTACCGGTGTGACTTTATACTCAAGCTTAACGCAAGCCATAATACTCTTTTTGGTTGCATCTCTCTCAACGTTAAAAGTGTAGATCCCCTTGGACTCCTGTTGGAGTACGGACTTCTCTGTCATGCGAGGAGAAACTAAGACAGACTTTCTCTCTGGTTGCGCAGGCTTATCGGATTTTTTATTTTTCTTTTCCATGGGTTGGCAATTTCTTGAGCGACTCTTCTGGGTTCTCTATGATCAAATATTTGTGATTCAGAAGTGCCAAAGGATTCAAATTTCGAATCTCAGTGGTCTCTATGCTTCCAATGTTTCTCATGCTCTTCTCTGCTCCAACATTTTTGGCTGATAATGCCACTATTACAGCATTTCTCTTTTTGGTCGAAAGTTTTTCAAAACCCTTAACTCCAGAAAGACTCTTCAAGATTGCTAGAGCCTCTTTAGTTTTTGGTTTTGCAAAGTTTAGAGAATCAACAAAAAGAATCTCTCCATCCCTCCACTTTGCCGAGAGAATGGTATATAGAGCTTTGGATTTCATTTTCTTCGATACAGTTCTAGAATAATTCTTCTCGTTTCTTGGTCCATGAGTAACGCCTCCACCAACCCATATTGGGGAACGAGACGAACCATGGCGGGCTCGGCCAGTCCCCTTCTGTTGCCACGGCTTCTTGCCTCCTCCACGCACTTCTCCACGGTTCTTAGTGTGAGCCACAGGAGTTCTCTTATTTGTAGCCAGAGAGGTTGCAACTTGATGCACGAGGTCAGCGTTCCAAGAAACCCCAAAGAAATTTTCTGGAAGATTAATCTTGCCGGTACTCTTACCCTTGATATCGTAGACTTGGGCCTCCATTTTATTTTGTCTTAATCAAAACCTTACTTCCTCTTCGCCCTGGTATAGCTCCACGGATGAAGATTTCTTTTGATTCTGGAAGAATCTTAATAACTTTAAGATTTTTTATCGTCACAGTTTCTCCACCCATTCTTCCTGCCATGCGCATACCTTTAGCCACACGACCTCCGGCACGACCTCCACCCCCAATAGAACCCGGTTCACGTTCAGAGTGCTTCTGTCCGTGGCTACGCCTGCCTCCCTTGAAGCCGTGACGCTTAACCACTCCTTGGAAGCCCTTACCCTTAGAAGTCCCTGTGACAACGACCATGTCGCCTTCCACAAGCGCTCCCTCTCCCAACTCCTCTGTCGAAATAAGTATAGTGACAGGAAAGACCTTCCCACTTTCGTCGAAGATCTGTGTCATATTTACTTTTTTCGTCAGAATTGGTTTCATATTGCGAATTTTACGAATTTAATCGAATGATGCGAATGGATTCGTGATATTCGATCTCATTCGCGGTTATTCGTTAGATCATTTTTACGTCTATGTTCACTCCACTTGGAAGCGAGAGGTTAGTTAGAGCCTCGATAACCTTCCCACTAGGATTCACGATATCTATCAACCGTTTGTGTATTCGCATCTCGAATTGTTCTCGCGCATTCTTGTATACGAACGCCGCACGATTGACTGTGTACTTCTTTATTTCAGTTGGCAGCGGTATCGGACCTTGCACTTCTGCATCATAGCGAAGCGCGGTGTCGATTATCTGCTTAACCGAGACATCAAGGATCTTCGACTCATAAGCTCGAACTCGAATACGAAGTTTGCTTGTCGCTTCGGCCTCCGCTTGAGCCTTTTTTGCTCCGACGCGCTTTGCGGTCGGAGTCCCGACCTTTGCGTCGGGATTGGTTGATTTAGTTTTAGCCATTATGTTGGCTTGTCGTACTTTACTTAATGACTTTAGTAACAACACCTGCACCAACGGTCTTGCCTCCTTCGCGAATAGCGAAATGAGTCTGATCCTCGAGAGCCACTGGGGCTACGAGTTTAACATTGAAGGTTGCGGTGTCGCCAGGCATGATCATCTCAACTCCTGGATTAAGCGTAACTTCTCCTGTCACGTCCGTTGTACGAACATAGAACTGTGGTTTGTATCCTGTAAAGAACGGGGTGTGGCGACCACCTTCCTCCTTCTTCAAGATGTAGACCTCGGCTGTAAACTCTGTGTGAGGAGTCACAGAACCCGGTTTAGCAATAACCTGACCTCGAGAGAGATCTTCCTTCTTCACCCCACGAAGCAAGATACCAGCGTTGTCGCCTGCCATACCTTCTTGAAGTTGTTTGTTAAACATTTCAATACCAGTAACCGTGCTCTTGGCGGTATCTCGTAGACCGATGACCTCAACATCTTCACCAACCTTTACTTGACCTCTTTCAATACGACCAGTGACCACAGTTCCGCGTCCTTCAATAGAGAAAATGTCCTCGATTGGCATGAGAAATGGCTTGTCCATTTCGCGAACTGGAGTTGGGAAGTAGGAGTCGAGTGTGTTAACGAGTTCAAACACTTTCATTGCCCACTCATCACTCATGTCCTTGGCTTCAAGAGCCTTGAGCCCTGAACCACGAATGATAGGAGCATTTTTACCATCGTAATCGTGCTTGGTAAGAAGATCTCTAATTTCCTCTTCAACAAGGTCGATAAGCTCCTTATCGGGAACCATATCGCATTTGTTAAGGAAAACAATAACCTTAGGAACTCCAACTTGTTTAGCAAGAAGGATGTGCTCACGTGTCTGAGGCATCACACCATCAGTCGCCGCAACCACAAGCACCGCACCGTCCATTTGAGCGGCACCAGTAATCATGTTCTTAATGTAGTCGGCGTGACCAGGAGCGTCGATGTGCGCGTAGTGACGGTTCGGAGTCCAGTACTCAGAGTGGTGGAGTGCAATAGTAATACCTCTCTCTCTTTCCTCTGGAGCCGAGTCAATCTTGTCGATAGCTTCAACACGAGCACCGTAACCCTTATCCTTGTTCATATCAAGAATGTGAAGGATGCCGGCGGTAAGAGTCGTCTTGCCGTGGTCAACGTGGCCGATTGTACCGACGTTGACGTGTGGCTTGGAACGATCAAAAGCGTCTGCCATATAATTATTTATAAATTAATTAGTTAATTTGATCAGATTCTGAAGAAGAACGAGAACACTGCTTCTTCAAATTCCGACCTGCCCGCCAAATCGGCGGGAGACGCAAAACCGCTCTAGAGTCCCTTATAGAGATGCTCTCAAAGAGCTATCAAAAACGGTATAGCGCTGGGGGTTATCTTACAGACAGCCCCACTAATAGTCAAGAAAAAAACCCGCTACCTGATCTTGCGATCGGTGCGGGGCGTGGTCTTCCGAGAGTTAGAACCTCCGAGCGACATCCTGAGCCTCGAAGCCCTTCTGGCCCTGCCTCACCTCGAAAGTGACGAGCCACCCTTCTCCGAGGCTTCGGTGGGTGCCCCCATCCTTACGGGGGCGGATACCGGAGTAGTGGACGAACATGTCGGGCTTGCCCTCGCGCTCGATGAAGCCGAAGCCCTTCTCGTCGTTAAACCACTTCACCTTGCCAGTCTCACGACCGGGTATCGGCGAAGCATCAACAGCAGTGGCCGGTGTGGCGAGCGGCATGTGCCGACGACGACCATCATCTTCGTTCTGGTGCCCCTGCGTCTCTCGATACGGCTTCCGCTTCGGTGCCATTGCTTCTCCCTCTTAAGGTTCTTGCTACGGCAAGCCGGATGGCTAGGCCGTTTGTTTCAAAATCTGCATTATTAATAGAATAAACAAGCCAAGTTGTCAAGTTAAACGTATAGGTTCAATAGCTTGCCAAGAGGAGGGCCTGGCAAAAATAAGGGTTTTGGGGAATTTAGTATAAATAAAAAACTCGGTCACCAGTGGTGCCGAGCGTGAGATCGGTGGACCTCGAGGCGGTGGCGTTGTTCGCTCTTCCCGCCCCGAGACCACTTAACCATGTGTCCGGGTCACTGGCCAACGGGTCATGCCGGAAGCCGTAGGCCACACCCAATACCTCTAAAGGGTCCCGGACTGGTAGCCTACTCCTTTAGTATACACCTTTCATCCTATTTGTCAAGCTCAATTAGTCATTTACCAATCTCATCTGAGGAAGGAAGTTGTTCTTTAAAAGAAAGGTAAGAAATAAGCATATAAATATGAGTGAAAAATGATATAAGGAAAACAACCATCATCCCAAGCCAAAAGAACCAAGAAAGGGCCGGAGTGTATGGGGAAAATGATAATTCTGAAAGTATATGTTTAACTATGAAAACTAGAATCGGAACATCAATCAGTATTTCTACGATAGTGAGCAGTCCCCAAGACAGAGAGAAAAATCCCATAACACTATAGAAGATCGCCAAAGGGATACCTACTATTGCCAGATAGGGATCCATACAAGATAAAAGTATCCCGACAGGAATAAATATTAAAAATCCCTTTAATCTTTTAGCTCGCTCATTAGAAAAAGCTGGTGATATACTCATATAAATATTGTATCACCATCTCTAACTGCACTAAATGAGACTACGAGCGACTAAGACAAATTACGCCTTCGCGCCTGTTCGTTTCTCTATAATCTCAAGCTCAACATTTTTCGGCACAATAGCGTAGTGGTCGAATTCTAGTGGGTATTTTACATAGGCAAGACCTATGTAATTTCTCTACTAACTAACACTATATCCTTTTGATAGGTTTATATAATGTCTCTCTAGTGCCATCATGTCCATAAGTATATTTATTGCGTCCTGAGATTCCTTCGACATCGCTATTAACTGGAACAGGGTAGTCACTATCTACTCTTAATATTTCTAACCCTTTTATGGAAGATTTTTCCATGTCGGACAAGAATCTTTCATATCCTTCCGCATCTTTTCTTTGCCCTTCGTTCACCATCCCCTCTGCTTTTTCCATCTCTTCCTTTGTTGGTTTATATCCTTCTTCTGCCATATCAAAATTGATTATTTATATATACCCAATTTACCCCCCCCATAAAAAATGCAAGCGAGTTATCAGCAATCTATCTATTAACAGCCTAGGCAACCCACTCTTCTTTAGAAATACCTGACTGAGAAATTATACCTTTTAGGGTTTTGGGTTTTATTGTTTTATTGCCTCCATGGAACGGAACACAAACTATGCATAATTTTCCTGCTGAAATACCACGGTAGAAAAAATGACTAGAATTTGATTTTGCAATTTTGAAACTATGATCCTTAAGAAATTTATCGATATCAGCAAATGTCCAGTTAAAGACATCCCTTGGCATTTAAGCAAAGACTAAACTCTTTTCTCCAAAACTGTCCACCTGATATAGAGACTTGATTGGTTTTCCAGCTTGGAGCTTGCTCCACAAATCTTCATACTCCTTATCAGTTTTTTGATTCAGAGCGTATGGTCGAGCTCCTCCAATAGATCTAAAAGACTCCACGTACCCCTTCATAGCATCAAAAAGACGAAACAGGGCAATTCTTGGATCTTCGGCTGATTCAACAATATTGAATTCAAGACCAACAGCATACCAAGTATCCTCTTCCTTAAAGACGATGTAGCGAACCGAACCTTTTTGAGCTGTATTTTTGAACCTTTCCATATACACAAACTATAGACGAATTAGCTTAAGTTTACAAACTGCTATTTGACCCCTGTTCGTTTCTCTATAATCTCAAGCTCAACATTTTTCGGCACAATAGCGTAGTGGTCAAATTCCATTGTTGAGGAACCGCGACCTTCGGTCATGGAGCGGAGAGCTGTAACGTATCCAAACATTTCCGAGAGTGGCACCTGCGCGCGAACAACTTTGAGTTCAAATCTGTCTTCCATTGCTTCTATTTGTGCACGCTTGCTTGAGAGGTTACCAGTGATGTCACCCATGAATTTCTCCGGCACGACCACTTCCACCTTCATGATAGGTTCAAGAATAACTGGCTTGGCTTTTTTAGCGGCTTCTTGGAAGGCTTGTGAGGCAGCAATCTTGTAGGCAATTTCTGAAGAGTCGACGTCGTGGGAACTTCCGTATGTCAGTTCGGCAGAGATGTCTGTCATTTTGTAGCCGGCCAAAATTCCCCTATCCATTGCTTCTCGTATACCCTTCTCGACGGCTGGAATAAATTCTATCGGGATAACACCTCCCTTAATTGAGTTGACGAATTCAAAGCCCGGTTCGCGACTCGCATTCTTTGGTACCTTTTCCTCTGGATCATATTTTGGAAGTGGTTTGATATTGATTTTGACGTGACCGTACTGACCCTTGCCTCCAGTTTGTTTAATATATTTATTTTCTACCTCTGCTGTACCAGTAATAGTCTCTTTGTAAGCTACTTGTGGCTTGCCGACATTGGCTTCCACAGAAAATTCCCTCTTCATTCTGTCTACAATAATTTCCAAATGTAATTCGCCCATGCCCATGATAACTGTCTCACCAGTTTCTTGGTCTGATTTGATTTTAAAGGTTGGATCTTCGTCAGAGAGGCGCTTCAAAGCCATGCCCATCTTCTCCTGATCGGCCTTGGTCTTTGGTTCTATCCTTAGGCTAATAACTGGTTCTGGGAAGGTGATTTGATCAAGAATGATTGGATTCTCTTCATCAGAAAACGTGTGGGAAGTTTTGGCTTCCTTTAGCCCGACAGCCGCAGCAATCTCTCCTGCAAAAACTCTCTTAACTTCTTCTCTTTGATTTGCTTGAAGACGCACAATTCTACCCAATCTCTCTTTATTTCCAGTAGTGGAATTATAAATATAACTTCCACTCTCAATGGTGCCAGAGTAAACACGGAAAAAGGTTAGCTGACCAACAAATGGGTCCGCTTGGAGTTTGAAGGCAAGAGCTGAAAATGGTTCCGAGTCGGATGCATGGCGGATGACCTCCTCACCAGTAGTTGGACTTACTCCCTTAATTGAAGGAATTTCTAGAGGGCTTGGAAGATAATCCACCACAGCGTCAAGCACCAGTTGGACTCCTTTGTTCTTTAAAGCCGAACCAGTGAGAACTGGGAAGATTTTGTTCCCAATCACTGCCTTCCTCATCGTTTCTTTGAGAGCCTCAAGCGCAATGTCCTTCCCTTCTAGATAAGCGTGCATCAAGCCATCGTCATTCTCAACAATTCTCTCAACCAACTCATTTCTAAATTTCTCCACATCAGCCTTGTAAATTTCAGGAATTTCTTTAGCTATCACAGAGTTACCCATGTTCCCCTCAAAGTAATAGGCCTTGCGAGTCAAAAGATCTATCACTCCATCATGTTTGTCTTCCTCCCCTATTGGGATTTGGCAACGTACAGCTTTTTTAGAAAGTCTATTCAAAATCGAAGCGTAGGAACGTTCAAAGGAGGCTCCCGTACGATCTAGTTTATTTATAAAACAAATTCTTGGGACTTGCGCTTCCTCCGCATAACGCCAGTTTGTTTCTGACTGAGGTTCTACTCCAGCCACTCCATCAAAGACCACCACCGCACCATCTAAAACTCTTAAGCTTCTCTTAACCTCGACGGTAAAGTCGATGTGCCCAGGAGTGTCGATGACGTTGAATCTATACTTTTTCTCTTTCTTCTGTCTTTCAGCTTCAGCTAAATAAGTTGGGGCCCAGAAGCAAGTGATGGCCGCGGCTGTGATAGTGATACCTCGCTCTCTCTCCTGCTCCATCCAATCAGTAGTGGTGTCTCCCTCATGCACTTCGCCAATAGAGTGTTGAGCCCCAGTATAAAAGAGCACTCTCTCGGAAGTAGTAGTCTTGCCCGCATCAATATGCGCAATAATCCCGAAATTTCTAACTCTCTCTAGTGGGTAGTCCCTCTCCATTTATAGTTTTAGAAAAATAAAACGCAGATGTAACTGCTTGCGCCATAATACAGCAATTTTTGCAGATAATCAATGTTAATGGTATTTTAATTTTAGACACCCTTATTGGAGAATCTATGCGCCCAACAGCAGAACAAGTCGAGGCTATTGTGAGCATTGTTCAAGCGTACATCGGCCAAGAAAGACCACGTTATAAATGTGTGGAGTTCGTGAGAAGTGTTTATTCCCAGGTTGGGATTGTTCTTCCTATGATGATGCCCCATCTGCCCCCTCCCATGGCTTTCAACCTTGCAAGAAATGAGATAAACGACCCGCCAGCTAGATGTCTACTATTTCTGCGTAATAAAACTAGCAGTTCTTGCAGATCCTGGACACATGTAGTCATTTGAGTCTTGGTTGTTCATCCAAGGCTTTTTTCATTGAACCAAGAACTACTGCGCAGAGTGCATCTAAGAAAATTTATCTCATACGCCATCTTTTTCCTATAGGAGAATTATGACGGGTTAGGAAAGGTTGAATACTTTACGCAAATGTTTATCATTCTCCAATTCATCCACAATCATGTACAGAACATCTCTTCCAACTCCAAAATCAGTTTTCAGTAAGCCGACAATGTCTTCGCAATCATATGGGTACACCCAAACACTGTCTTGTAGGCGATAAAAACCAGATTGTTTAAAAATATAGGCCACTTGTCTACGAATTTTGGCCTTCTTTTCAGGAATATCGAAAATGATCACTCGCCATTTTTTATCCCATTTTTTGGGGCTCTTGATTTTATAATCTTCAAGTTCCCAGCGTCTCAAAAGATGTTCTCCAGAAGAGGTCAGGAGGTACCGCCCATTTTCAAATTTTAAAAGACCACGTTTTGTGAGTTTTGATGCCGAAGATGCAATATATTCTCTCTGCCTTGACTTTGGGATGATACCAAGTTTCTTCAAAGCCCCCAAGACATTCGGAGCAAGAAGTCCGATACTTAATAAGCCAGCAACCTTGATAGTATTTAAAACAGCATGTTGTAGTTCTCTTCTTCTTGTTTTCTTTCTACTACTATTTTCTAAATTATCCATACTTTATATTTTGCCTATAGGAGAATTATAGCGTATATTGAGTTTAGTAGAAAATCGAGTTATCCACGATAATCTCGGTACCTGAGCAAAACAAAATTACCAGGCAAAGTGTGCAAAGGCTTTGTTGGCTTCGGCCATTTTGTGAGTGTTCTCACGCTTCTTGATTGCCTCTCCTTCGTTGTTTGAAGCAGCGATAATTTCTTCGGCCAGTTTTTCATGCATAGGCTTACCCTTCTTGCTTCGGGCAGCATCTACAATCCACTTCATAGACAAATATTGCCTGCGCTCAGGTCGTACTTCTCTTGGAATCTGGTAGTTAGCACCCCCAACTCTCCTCGAACGAACTTCCATGGTAGGACCAGTGTTTTTGAGAGCTGTTTCAAAAACTTCTAGAGGATTCGGATTTTTTGTTTGCTCCTTTATTTCCTCCATAGCTCGGTAAACTACGCCACGTGCAGTAGTCTTCTTGCCCTCAAGCATGACGTAGTTAATAAACTTAGCAACCTTCTCTGATTCATAGACAGAGTCTGGAGTTATCTTTGGCTTGGCTTTAAGTTTTCTTCGCATTTGTTTACTGTTTACTATCTACTGTTTACTGTTTACTTTGTTTTTGGTCTCTTATTTCCATACTGACTTCTGCCCTTTCTCCTCTTCTCTACTCCTTGAGTGTCCAGAACTCCACGAACAATAGTGTAGCGAACGCCGAGGTCCTTCACGCGACCACCTCTAAGCATGACGACAGAGTGCTCTTGGAGATTGTGCCCCTCACCTGGGATATAGGCTGTTACTTCGGCACCATTAGTGAGACGGACTCTAGCAATTTTTCTAATTGCCGAGTTTGGTTTCTTGGGAGTTTTAGTAGTGACCTTGATGCAAACACCTCGCTTGAAAGGAGAGTTATAGAAGACTGGGCGGTTCTTAATGGTATTAAACCCGCGCGTCAAAGCTATGGCCTTAGATTTCCTCTTTGGCTTGGAGCGATGCTTTTTTACTAGCTGGTTTATCGTACTCATTTATCTATCTTTGTAGAGCAAATACTTTATCTTATATAGGGAGCCCAGTCAAGAAATGGAAAAGAAAACTTACCAAGGGAGCCACAAACTGCCAAGCAAAGAATATAAAGAATATTACGAGGACCAAGCCATATCTCTCGAAGAAACCTCGCATGGCATAAAGCTTTTCTGGGAAAATGGAGAAAAGAAGTTTGGAACCATCCAAGGGAGGTATGGGCATGAGGTTAAAAATAGCCAAGAGAATGTTCACATAGACAATTGTGGAGGTGATAATAAGGAATCCACCGCTAGGCAGAGCAACGAAACGAATTGCCAGAGAGAAAATGATGGCGATACAAATGTTGGAGAGTGGCCCTGCCAGAGAGACAAAGGCTTCTGGCCATCTACCGGGTTTAAGGTTATAAGGATTGTATGGTACGGGCTTGGCCCAACCAAAGACGAAGCCCCCCATCATATAAGAGAGTATGGGAATCAGGACCGAACCAACTGGGTCTATGTGTTTTACAGGATTTAGGGTGAGTCTACCTTGGTAAAGAGCTGTATTATCTCCATAAGCCTTCGCCGCAAAGCCGTGAGAGACCTCATGAATAACCACAGACATGATAAGAATGGCGATTTGGAAAATAAAATCCATATATGCTAGTATAGCTCGACTATGGCAAGAATTTGTCCAGTAGATAAAAGAGGTTCCCGAATGGGTGGAGGTTACTCCAACAGGACTCGTGCTACCCAATTCAACCCTACTGGTATGGTTCGTAAGTACGTCAACTTACAGAAAAAGCGTATCTACGTACCAGAACTTAAGAAAACCATCACCCTCACTCTCTCCACTCGCTCTATCAAGACTATAAATAAGCGTGGTGCTCACTCTGTTTTGAAAAAAGCTGGGATTATTTAAGAATTAAACTTTCTCCGTCGGTTTCGAATTCGATAGTCCCAAGGTCAATGGTGGAAACTATTTTTGCTCCAACCTTTTGCAATATATTTAGTACTGATTTTTTAGGATGCCCATAAGAGTTATTTTTGCCTGCTGAAATAACAGCGTACTCTGGCGAAACCGTTTGTGCATACAAAATAGAAGTGGAACCATCAGAGCCATGATGTCCGGCTTTCAAAACATCGGAATCCAAAATACTTTCGCCAAGTGTCATGATTTTGTATTCCGAATTTTTTGTAGAGTCTCCTGTCAAAAGAAAACTTTTTTTGCCATAAGTTAATTTGGCAACTATGGAAGCATCGTTCGTCTCCCAACTACTCACATCCTGATTTGGAAAAAGAATTAGGAGCTTCGCTCCCCCACCCAAATCTATACTAACCCCCCGCCTGGCAAGAAGTTTTGGAATGTTTTTCTCGTTCACAACTTTTTCCAATGCATCGTCTATTTTATTTGGTGACTCAACTCCTGGTTCTAAAAATGTGCCAATCTTATATCTATTCATCACGTCAACTAATCCAGTGATATGGTCGGCATCTGGATGAGTTTCTATAACCACGTCTATGTTTTTGTCGCCGAAGGGTAACATCTTTCCAAGTTCGCTCAAAACTTTTCTATTCGGCCCCCCATCTATAAGCACTCTGCCGTGCGTGGGCGAATCAATTAATATCGCATCACCTTGCCCAATATCTAGGAAATAGACTTTGAGTAAGTTTGACTCTTCGTGTGCAAACACCAAAGACCACACCGAGAGGCAGGCTAGAACAAGGCCTACTACAATCACTTCTCGCCATTTCTCTCTCAACTGCTTCATGCCTATAGTATAATCACTAATATGAAAATGTTTACCGAACAAAAGTTTAACATTGGAGAACTACAAGGGATATCAAAAAAAACTATGGAGGAGCATTTGGGCCTTTATGCTGGATATGTGAAGAATTGGAACTCCATAAATGCAGAATTAGAAAAGTTAATGTCTCAAGATAACCCTCATGCTCTAGCCGAGCTTCAAAGAAGGCTCTCATTTGAATTTGGTGGCATGCGCTTACACGAATATTACTTCGCTCACCTTGAGAACGGCTCTACTTCACTCACCACAAGTGGACCTCTTGCGAAAGCAATTGAAGCTCAATATGGTTCGATAGAAAATTTACAGAAACTTATGAAAAATATTGGTCTCATGCGAGGTCCGGGTTGGGCAATACTGTATTACGACCCAAAATCAGATCAATTGCTCACTGGATTCTCTGGAGAACAACACCAAGGTCACTTCGTTACTCTTCCAATTATTTTAGCAATAGATGTCTGGGAACACGCTTACATCTTGGACCAAGGAACCCAAGGCAAAGGTAAATATATTGACACCTTCTTCGCTAATTTGAATTGGTTAACTTGTGAATCAAACCTTTCTGCTTCCAGAGGATAAAACCGACTCCGCAATACAAAATGATAGTAAGCCAAAGTGGGAAGTCTTCGATTTGAATAGAGGCAAAGGAGAGATTGCCAAGAAAATGTGCAACGAAGAGAATCCATTTGAGCAAAAGATGCGAAACAAATGCCAAAGGCCAAGCTAAAACGCTTGTTGCAAAGGTGAGAAGTGTGGCCATAAACCCAATCAGCATGACAATAGGTAAGATGGGCAATATTAGTAGATTTGCGAGCAGAAACACAAGAGAGAAGTTGCCCATATTGTATAAAAGGTATGGGAAAACAAATGCTTGAGTAGCCAAAGTGGTAGTAATAATACTTCGCAACATATATTTTGAAGGGATTTTTGATAACCATGTTTCTAAAATTGGCGCACCATAGATGATGCCAAGAAGGGCAAGGAAGCTAAGCTGAAAAGATGGGTCAAAAACTAGAATCTTTGGATTATGTATAAGCATTAAAACTGCTGTAAACAAAAGTATCCGTGGAGCCGAGCCCGGACGATAGAGAATCCTTCCCAAAAGGAGGAGGAGTACCATAATAGCTCCCCTGACAACCGTTGCAGATCCTCCGGACATTAGAGTAAAGAGTAAAACCCCAGCAATTGAAGCTCCTACCGCCACTCGAGAGCCAAGAAAACCAAAAATGAGAAAAAGAAATTCTGCAATGATAGTGATGTTATAGCCCGAAAGCACAACTATGTGCACTACCCCGGCCCGGCGAAACTCATCTAGAATGTCTTTGGATAAAGCCTGTTTACCAGAGACTACGAGACCCGCAAGCAAACTTGACTCGGGCTCGGGCAAAACACCCTTCATCCTTTCCACGAAACCACTTTTAATTTTTAAAAGATTTCTGATTATGACATCCCCTCCCCCACTTGAGATTACTTGAACCTTGGCGTGGTTCACTACATAGTAAATATCACTTTTGGATAAATACTTTGCATAACTCTCTGGCTTTGGTGCTTCTGCCTTTCCAATAAAACTCACTTCATCTCCATATTTAGTATCATTAAATACGTCTGTACTCACTAAAACCTTCTCGCCTGTGTCAGTTTTTACTACAAATCTTGTATCAAAATCTCGTCGCTCCGGCTCACTCACCACCACCCCATTCGTACCCGCAGGGACAAGTTCGTGAAAGTCTTTAATGTTGTACCCAAATGCTCCAAGAGCAAAGAAGCAGAGAACAATCAGGATAATCGTATGACGCTCTGCATAATAAGTAGCAAACCCAACTCCAATAATTAAAAGGCAAACAAGAGGAGGGATAAAAATGAAGGACGCTACCAAAATTCCAAAAACAAAACCCCACAGAGCGGTGAGGATGAAAGTATTAGACCTTGAGACTTGTTGGATATGTTCCGAGTGGTCCATTGTACAAATCGACAGAGAAGTTATCTGCAAACTTTGTGGCTATCTCATCACATCTCTCATTGGCAACGTTCCCCGAGTGGCCGGCCACATACTTCCATTCCACCTTCTTGCCTTGTGAGGCAAAGAGCAAATCTTTCCACAAATCCTGGTTCTCCACAGGTCTTTTGGCTGCCGTTCTCCACCCTTTCTGCTGCCAATTTTCTATCCACTCTGTCATTCCCTTCATCACATATTCCGAGTCAGTATAGAGCGTAACATCTACTCCAAATTCTAAAGTTTTAAGCGCCTCAATAGCCCCCGTGAGCTCCATCTTATTGTTGGTTGTATACGGGTCAAAACCTCCAATCTCTATAACCTCAAATTCCTTTGCCACGATAGCCCCCCACCCGCCCGGACCCGGATTCCCCCTCGCCGAGCCATCCGTAAATATGGTTATCATCGCTGAAAGTGCGCTTTTATTACTTAATATTAAATTATGGCTCCTCGAGTATGTCAGGTATTTCTCTCTTGAGAGACTCAATAGCCATAAAAAGGCGCTGTCTTTGGTTCAAACCAATAAATTTTATAGCCTCAGCGAGCTCTCTAGGCCCGCTTTCGCCCATAACCTCCGATAATCTAAACCCCAGTTCCACACCCTGTTCTCGAACTTTGCTTGGATCTATTTCGAATGCCATATATATCGGTTAGTTGTACTTATCGATTATACCAGTTTATATCAACAATTCTTAAACTGAGGTCGGAGCATCCACGAAGTTGAGTCAACTTACCACATCGTTCTTAATACGTTATAATAACGCTATAGCTTAATTTCAACGTATGGGTTATCTAGAAGCAAGAAATGTGGAAAGAGTTCGAAGAAGAAATCTACAACAAATCATTCTTCACACTGTAACGACAGTTGGTGTTATTGGAGTTGGACTTTTGGCGCCAAATGTAATAGGGGCAATGAATAAACTAGGACTTATCTCCAAACCGAGGCAGAGGGAATATATCGCTTCAGCCGCTAGCAAATTAAAACGTAAAGGATTTCTGAAGTTTGAGAACGGTCGATATCAACTAACAAGAGATGGAGAAGGATTGCTTCAGCGTTGGGAAATGTCTAACTTTAAAATTCCCAAGCCCAAAAAATGGGATAGGAAATGGAGAGTAGTAATTTTTGACATTCCAGAGAAAAAGAAAACTACTAGAGATAAGTTGACGATACTATTTAGACAAACCGGATTCGAAAGATTGCAGGATAGCGTTTGGGTTTATCCATATGATTGCGAGGATCTCTTAGGAACTTTGAAGACCGACTGGGGAATAGGCAAGGATCTGCTTTATATGATTGTTGACGAGATTGAGAACGACAAACATCTAAGAAGTCACTTTGATCTTGTGTAGTCACTATACGTTATAACCACGCTATAGCATTGTTTCAACGTATTGGTTTTCTGGAGCCCTCTCGAAGCCTTTTGGCCCTTCTGAGGTCTTAGTAATTTCAGTTTATATCAACGATTCTGAGACGCAGATCTGGACGGCCGCGGAAGTAGGATTTTTCGATATGAGCATCAAGATCAAGCTTATGGCTTCTAGGTTCTAGGTTATAGCTTTCAGGTGAGGCAAAAAACGAAATTGCCTTGAGCCCATTCGACAAGACTATTTCCAAATGATCATTGGATTTCCCGAATTGTCTGATTGATTTGATTTCGGCATTCTTGATTCTAAATACTGGTTTCAAGTTGCCTATTCCAAACGGCGCTAACATAGAAAGAGTTTTATATAAATCCTCACAAACATTTTTAATTTGAATTTCTATGCCATTATTTTCTATTTTTTCAGTCATTGAAAGTTTTTCTAATGCCTTAGACAAATTTTCTTCCAGTGTTGGTAACTTCTCCATTTCTATTTCAAACCCTCCGGCTCCAGCGTGTCCGCCAAATTGGATGAAGTCCTTCTTCGCGGCATTCATCAGAACAAAAAGATCATAGCCGTTGTACGAACGGCACGAGCCCTTAAGAATTCCATCTCCATCCCTCCCCCAAACAAACACTGGTCTCATGTATTCCTCAACAATTGAGTTAGCCACAAGTCCCAAAAGAGCTGGTCGCCACTCAGGATTGCCAATGACTATCACATCTCCAAGATTCTCTCTCGCTCCCAAATGCTTCTTGGCGTCTTTCACAAGTGCTGCCACTACTCCCTTACGCTCATTATTAATTTTTTCCAAATGAGCAGCTAAAATTTCGGCTTCTTCTGGATTGGTCGTTGCTAAAAGATTAAAAGCATCTTCAGGTTTGCCCATTCTTGAAGCGGCGTTAATACGTGGAGTAATCATGAAGGCAATGTCATCTTCTGTTATATGTCTCTGGTCTATATTTAATTTTTGGAGCATGGCTTGGAGTCCGGGTCGAGGAGATTTGCGTAGAACCTCCAAACCGAATCGAGCCAAGATTCTATTCTCCCCCACTAGGGGCACCATATCAGAGAGAGTGGCAATAGCCACCATATCCAAAGACCACTTCTCCATCCCTTCTTTGGTACCAAATTTCTCTTTGGCATAAACTGCCTGCACAAGTTTATAGGCTAG
The DNA here is from genome assembly GCA_038058485.1 of Patescibacteria group bacterium. GTDB lineage: Bacteria > Patescibacteriota > Minisyncoccia > Phycocordibacterales > Zambryskibacteraceae > JAIFWN01. The sequence goes on from JBBUBA010000019.1 coordinate 23,524, forward strand.
TGATGCTCCGCAAAGTTCTTTAAATGGGTATTTTGATTTTGCTACTTTCGGATTTACTATCGAGTATGCCTTTGGCAACTCATTGGATTCACCTGACTGCGCAGGCAGGTGATGATCAGTAATAATCACATCAATCTTTTTTTTATTAGCATATGCCACTTCCTTTATATCAGCAGTACCACAATCTACTGTAATTAAAAGTTTAGCCTTTTTTGAAACAGCGACATCTATAGCATCCGTGGAGAGACCGAACCCTTCATCGTGTCTATGAGGTATATAAAAAGAAACATTCTCGTATTTTATCCTTTTGAAAAAATCAGAGAGCACTACTGCTCCCGGAATTCCATCTGCATCATAATCAGAAAAAACAAAAATGTGCTCATCTTTCTTAATGGCTTCTATCACCCTATCCCGAGCTCGCTCCATGTCGGGCAAAAGGAGTGGATCATGAAGACTTTCATACTTTGGGTTTAAAAATTCTTCTTCTGCTTCTTTACCAACCCCTCTCTGTCGAAGAAGGCTCTCAAGTATTTCCGGAAAACTCATCTTGCTATTCTATAGTAATATTGATTCCATGAGAAAGACTTATGAAAAAGGATCCTTCATCGAATGGTTACTTATGCTTTTCGCTATCACTATAGTCATATTTGCCATCCTTATACCCAAAACGGCCCGCCTGAATCTGACTGCTTGGCCATCATTCTCTCCAGGAAGTACTGGAAACACAGGGGTAGCCCCAACTTCTGGTAGCCAGATACAGGGTGTCCCGGTATCGTCCTCTGGATCTATCCGCCTTAGTACAGGAAATGCACGTTACACCATCCAACCTTATGAAGAGTACATAACTTTAGAGAATCACGGTCAAACCTCGGTAGACATCACAAGGTGGAGACTTGAGAATGGGAAAAGTTCTCGCACTTATGCACAAGGGAGTCAATACGTGCGCTATGCATCAGACGTTGGAATTATCTCCAAGGGCGCCAAGGTCATTTCCCCTTCTGGAATTAGTAAGCTTGAAAACATTATCCTCAAACCAAATGAGCGCGCCATAGTGACCACGGGTAGTCCGCAAAATATTAGCCCTTACACTATAGTGAGCTTCAAAGAGAACCTCTGTTCGGGATATCTATCTGAAAAATACAACTTTCCTTCAGGCATTGGTAAGAGTTGTGTCTGGCCGAACACTGAACCAGGGGTTAAAAGTTTAGATTCAACATGCAAGAAATATGTCGCCTCATTGCGACCGTGCCACACTCCCCAATTTGACGGCAAGGACAGACAAGGTGATTTTTGTTCTGGGTGCGTTGATGGGATAGTTGGACTTCCATCCATGTGTGTTAGTTTTATTAAAAATCATTATAGCTATCCTGGGTGCCTCTCGTACCATCAAGGGGACCAAAACTTCGAAGGAAGCACTTGGCACGTCTACTTATATAGACCATGGGAGATGTGGGCTGAGTCTGATGAAACGCTATCTCTTTATGACTCTCAAGGGAATCTAGTAACCCAAACCTCATATTAATGTCCGATCCAAACTGTATATTTTGTAAGATTGCTCATGATGAAGTGCCGAGTGAGAAAGCTCATCATGAATCTGGAGAAATTATGTCTCTTCCCGACCTCCACCCAGTCGCTCCAGGCCACACTCTCGTTATCCCTACCGCACACTATCAATGGTTTTATGAACTTCCAGACGATTTATCAAGCAAATTATTTAATATCGCAAAAAAAATTGCAAAAGGGTTGAAAGAAACATACCAAAGTGACTTCATAGAGCTAAAAATTATTGGGACTGATGTGCCTCACACACACATACATCTAATCCCCCGCAAGAAATAAATCAACCTAAAGCTTCTATTCCGGGAAGGGTGCCATTAGCTAAGAAATCGAGCATGGCCCCACCTCCACTCGAGACGAAAGTAAACTTGCTAAGGAGATCTTGCTCCTTAATTGTTGTCAGAGTATCTCCGCCACCGACAATAACCTCTTTTCCACTTTGAGCCAATATTTGTGCTAATTTTATTGTCCCTTCCTTATATCCTTGCTCGTAAACACCTAGCGGACCATTCCAAAGGATGAAACTTGATTTTTCGATTTTTTCTGACAACTGACTGATAACATTTTCATCTGCATCGGGGGCCACCATGTCACCGTTTGGAAATGATATTTTTGGATATTTACTGAAACCAGCATCAAAAGCCGGCTTCGCATTCGCCCCGGCAATAAAAATCTCATCTGCTATGCTCAAAAATTTTTCGACCAGCGGTAGTTTTGTTTCAAATTTTGCACCTCCAAGTATAAATAGAAACGGATGAGATGGATTAAATGCTTTAGAGAGATTTTGTATTTCTTTCTCAAAGCCAAGCCCTAAAAAGCTTGGGATAAACTTGGGGACGCCGACAATTGAAGCGTATTTCCTGTGAGACTCGGAAAAAGCCTCGTTAACAAAAATATCGGCAAGACTGGCCAACTCTTTTGCAAAGTCGAGGGAATTAGACTTTTCTCCAGGATTTTTTCTCAAATTTTCTAGGAGCTCGGCTCCTCCTGGAACGTATTTTTTAAGAGCTTCCACCGTTAAATCTTCTGGCTCAAGATGGGTACAAATAATGACTTTTGCCCCAGCGCTTTTCAAAAATTCAAGAGTTGGGAGACTCTTTCTAATCCGAAAGTCATCTCGCACTTCCCCATCCACTATGGGCACGTTCCAATCTACGCGGACTAAAACTCGTTTACCGTTCAAATCTCCCGCTTCTTTAAGTGACCTCATCATTCTGTTAGCGCTTTAGCTATCTGGATAAAGTTTTTTGCGTTTAATGACGCGTGGCCAACCAAAAATCCTTTTACTCCCGTACCTGCTATCAAATCCCTTACATTTCCTGGTTCTGCCGAACCACCATATATGACAGACATTTTATCTGCCGATTCACGACCAAACATTTCTGTTAAAACTTTCTTAATAAAAATGACCATTTGTGAGAGTTCTTCTGGTTGCATGGCATCCTTGGCACGCTTACCTATAGCCCAGACTGGCTCATAGGCCATAACAAGTTTCTTGGCTTCATTCTTCTTTACTCCCTCCAAAGAAGCTCCTATCTGTTCATTTAAAGCTTCGAAATACTTTCCCTCTGCATCATGTACTTCTTCACCAACACAAACAATTGGTACGATGCCCATTTGGAGTGCATTTTTAATCTTCTCTGACACGTCCTTATTTGTCTCACCGAGTTTCCTTCTCTCGCTGTGGCCAATGATAGTCGCCTTAACCCCAAAATTTTTTAGGATATCGGTTGTAATAAATCCTGTGTGTGTACCACTCAGAGCAAAGATATCTTGGGAACAGAGCGAGGCAAAGCTCTTAATCTTCTTACTCAACACCCCCATATAAGGAGCAGGCGGAGCAATACAGGTTGAGAGTTTTTTGAATAACTTGCCCTGCTTACTTAAGGCATTTAGTAAAATATTAGCCTCCTCAAGCGAACTTGGGTAGTTCTTCCAGTTTCCGACGAGAATGAATTTCATGCAGTACTATAATAACACGGGAAGAATTCTCTCAATTTGTCTCTAACCAGCTACTCAATTGGTAGCCTCCAGATGGACCACTATTGAAAACTGCGTCAAGAAGTCCTTGAGTGTAGGTCAGGATGGTATTGTTGCCCAAAGTGATAGTCTTTGCTGTTAAGGATCTCACATTGGCGTTATTCCCCATAATTATGGCCCCATTTTGAGCGTAAAGAATAACTTCTGTAGTGTTGCCATTTCCAATTTGGATTGCATCTGGGGCCGAGCTTTGAGAAAGCATTATGAGGAAGCTTCCCGCAGTCCCAGATCCAGCTAATGTTACATTATTACCCATTTGAATTTTGCCATCAGTAAGAACCACACCACCAGAAGTTCCATACCCCGCCGTGAGTCTGATAGCGGCATCATTACCAAGAATAATGCTCCCAGTTACCCAGAGAGTTCCAGTGACAGTAAGCGTTTTGCCATCGCTAATTTGCAAATTTCCTTGAATTTTTAACGGACCAAGTGAGCCACTAGTACTGATTGTCTTTGTCCCCACGAAAGTCCCACCGACAAGTGCATCATTTTGCCAATCAGTAATCTCTTGGCTACTTATGGGATAACCGACAGCCGGGGGAATTCCTTTTGATGTGTTACAAGGTTTATTATTACCTGCCCCAGTTTGACAGTATAGATTCCCCGTAGCACTAATACTTTCTATCTCTCGGGCCCAAGCATCACTTGTCGTTGCGCGACCCACATCAACATTATCTATTTCGCCAACAGCCACAGCTGTTCCTGTTATATACGAACCATTTCCTCCGCTAATATTCCCATTTGAATAAACACTTCCATTTATTCCTGAATTATTGCCGATAGTAAATCCTCCTTGGCCTATTTGAACTCCGTAATAAAAGGCTACACCATCACCTGCGGCAAGTTTGGCTTCAATTTTTCTTTGGTTTCCATTCCAATCCGATGTGGCAGTTATAACTTTTTTACCACTAACAGTTGTGGTATCTATCGTAACAGTGTGGCCATCGATAGAGAGAATTTGCCCATTTGCACTGTATGGAACCCCATGAGAAAGTCGGTAAGCCACATCTTCTACCCCTGCTTCAGCGAGAAAGTAAGTTTGTCTTGACTCTAGGAGATCAGAGACAGATTTCTGTCCACGGAAGACTGGCCCAGATACCCCCAAAACCATGGTAAGTGAGACCATCAAAAATAGTGTGACAACAGCTAAGACAACCTGACCTTTTTCCAAACTTTTATTAAAAATTTTCATAATGATTGTCTTAATATGGTTGTAGAGTAAAAATTCTCGCTCTTGTAAGAGTCCCCCGCCCCACTTTCGATTGTCATTCGAGTTCTAACAGCTTGATCAGTTGACGAAGCGCTTCTATCAAAGACGAGGTTTGTTACGCGAACATTGCTTTCGGTGAGAGGCCCTGTGTCTACGCCATTCTCCTTAATCCTTAGTATGTTTGTGACAATTGAAAATTCCACTGTGCGAGCTACCCCTAATACATCAACTCCAGTAAGCACCAGTTTCCCAGGGCTTGTTCCTAATATACTCGAAGAAGTATTGATATTCGAAGCACTTCTAATTTCCCGTGTCATTCTGTCCATTGCTATAGAAGCCGAAGTGGTTAATCCTTGAGCTGCCGCCAAACGACCCTTTGTGTGCGAAATTCTGACCAACATGCCAACAATTATGATTGTAATAGCCACCAAAACTCCCATATAGATTATAAGTTCTATCAAAGAATACCCTCCTTGTTTTTTAAAATTCAGCATTTTAATTATCAAAAAGATTAACAAGGTAAGTGGTGAGAACTCTGGTCGAGGTCGCAGTCCTTTCCAACCAAGAAGTGGTGACAGTCACTTTTCTGATATTTGGGTCAACTGTGCCACCAGAGCTTACAATATTACTTTGGGCATCACGCTGTACTGAATCAAACACAATGGTGCGATCATAAAGCCCATCTATATATCCTCCTGTAGAAATCACTACCCACTTCCCTCCTTCCCAAGCTAAACGATAGGTCGCCCCAGTCGTGAGGGGGGCGATGTTGATACTCCAAGAAATGTTTCTTAAGAATTTAATACCTTCCTGTCCCTCCTCACCAAGGAAACCCGCCTTTATTTGTCTGGCACTGCTAAAGATAACCTTGAGATGAAGATTGTATAGACCCACCAATGCCGTAAGGAAAACAGTGATCACGGTGGCGGCAATTACAACTTCAGCCAGAGACATCCCCTTTTTATCAAATTTAATCATGGGCTACCATTTACTATACCAGTAGAAGTGACCGTTATTAACTTAGACTGTGTGGAAGAAGCAATAAGCGAAAGGGTAATTGTTCCTGAAACAGCAGTTGTTCCAGTCAATCTGTTAAAAACAATATCAATGGCCCCACCTGAAAGATTGATATTGGAAATACTAACAAGTGCATGAAGTGGAATAGAAGCATTATTTGGATCACTCGGGACATAAGTCGGCCCACCAAAGAGAACAACCTGAGAACTCTCTAAATGCACGCCATGCACTATCCCTCCCTTTGACGAAAGTGTCTGCGAGCGCGCCTGATTTATTATAGAAATAACATTTTGAGTCTCCTTCGATAGAGCTTGTGTGTCATTCATCCTTTTAAACGGGACAACAATAAAGGCAAGCAGTATCAACGCTACAGCTATCACAATGAGAACTTCTATGAGAGTGAGTCCTTTAGTCATATTTATATTTTTAGATGACATCTACTAGCGAGTACGTCGGAGCGAGCATGGAGAGAGCAAAGATTGCCACACCGATACCAATGACAATCATCATCACCGGTTCAATAATGGTCGAGAGGTTTTTGGTTTTGTCATCAACGTCATCTTCGTAAAATGAGGCCACATTTAGAAGCATGTCAGAAATCTTTCCCGTTTCCTCACCAACTGCTGTCATCTCTCCAATAAAGGGCGGATAGATATTCTCGTATCTTCCAAGAACCATGGAGACAGTCTCCCCTTTTTGTATGGCAGCCCGAGCCTCACTCAAAGCTTTTTTATACAAATGATTCGGCACGACTTGCTCCGTCACTTCAAGAGCGCTGACTATCGGCACCCCTGACGAGAGTAGGGAGGACATAGTGCGAGCTGTGCGGGCACTATTGACCTCTTTGACTATAACCCCGATAACAGGAAGCTTTACTGATATGACATCGAAAATCTTTTGGCCCACTTTGCTTTTGAAGAAAAAGATTGCGAGGGTGATGGTGCTAAGAAAGAAAACAATAGATGAGAGAGTGTGCTTTAAGAGAAAGTCTGATGCTCCGATTATAATCCTTGTCGAAAGAGGGAGTTTAACCCCAAGTCCATTAAAGGTGGCGGTCAAAGTTGGCACCATATAAATGAGAAGGAGGATAGAAATGACCACCATGAGAGTTAGAATGATAGCTGGATAAATCATTGCTCCCCTTATCCTTTTAGTTAGGGTGTATGACTTATCCATCTGACTGGCAATAACATTTAGAGATTCCGAAAGATTACCAGATTCCTCACCGGCCACAGCCATGGACACAAAAATTGGAGGGAAGATGGTCGGATGTCTCCTCAAGGCTTCGGAGAAGGGCACTCCCTTACCCACATCTCGTGATAACTCGTGAATAAGTTTGGTTAGGGCCCCTTTGCGAGTCTGTTTCTCCATCACCGCCAAAGCTCTGGTCATTGAGAGCCCTGCGGTGAGCATGGAACTCAAGTTTTTGGCAAAAACAATTTTGTCCCTAGCACTTACCCTTGTGAAGATTGAGGAGAGAGAACCTCCGACCTTGGCATACTTTTTTTCTCTTACGGATAAGACCCTCCCACCTTCCTCTCGTATTTTCGTATAGACTTCTGCTCGACTCGGAGCTTCGAATTCGGCAGAGTAAGTCTCTCCTTTGTCATTTTTTGCTGTGTAAGCGTATAACATGCTATTCAGATATTACTCTTAAGACCTCTTCAATAGAGGTTAGGCCAAGAGCTGCTTTGTATATTCCATCCTCAACCATCGTCATCATGCCATCTTTCTTGCCAACCTCTTCTATCTCCTTCCCGCTGGCGTTCTTTAAAATAAGGGTCTTGACTGCTTCAGTCACTTTGAGCACTTCGTGAATGCCGATACGACTCTGGTACCCTCCCTCGATTCCATCAAGGTCCGGCTTCCAAAATGGTACGTCCTTCCATTCAGCATCCTTGGGAACAACCTTCTCAGCCTTGAGGAGGTTGAGCATTCTGTCGAGCGAGATGATATGGCCGAGAGACTCAATCTCCTGCTTATTTAAAAGACATTTCTTTTTTCCCGTTCCTAACTTTCTCACTAGTCTCTGGGCAATAATAATATCCAGTGTAGAAGTTAAGAGAAATGGTTCAACTTTCATATCAAGGAGCCTCGGTATAGCTCCGGCCGCCGAGTTGGTGTGGAGAGTCGAGAGAACTAAGTGTCCGGTGAGTGAAGCGTTCACGGCAAGTGAAGCTGTTTCGTTGTCTCGAATTTCCCCAACCATAATAATATCTGGGTCCTGACGCACGAGGGTACGCAACCCTTGTGCGAAGGAGAAGCCGATTTCAGGCCTAACTTGAGTTTGGTTGACCCTCTTCATCTGATACTCAATCGGGTCCTCGATGGTAGAGATATTCACATCTGGGGTGTTCACAATATCAAGAATGGTGTAGAGCGTAGTCGTCTTACCGCTTCCTGTCGGTCCAGTTGTGAGAATCATGCCCGTAGTGACCTTGATAGCTGCGTGGATAGTCTCAAGCCCATAGCCGTGGAAACCCAAAGACTCTAGAGTGAATCCGGATGCATTCTCACGCAAAATTCTCATCACTGTCTTCTCGCCGTAATAAGTTGGGAGAG